>JAISUO010000052.1 GCA_031272035.1 Synergistaceae bacterium | reverse complement strand
CCACGTACCATGTTTTCGCGCCTTCCTTCCCAAGGTAGAGTACGAGCTTATTTTCAACAGCGTCTCGAATCCAGTGTTTCTTCCCGTCCGGCCTGAGCGACTGAACATAAGACTGAGTGAGCTTCACCTGCATTTTTATCCATCCTGTCCGATATTCCTTTTTGAGTAACGGGGAGTAACATATGTGATAAAGGGGGTTTTCGGGCTGGCCTCTTCCGTGCAAAACCGGCAATATATTGGAATCGCTTCAACAGCAGCGGCCCTGTTTACCTGAAGGAAGCGGCCAATCCCCCATTTCTGTTACTCACTGGTTACTCACAAATGATTGTATCATACAGGATTTTTTAGGACGAATAAGAGTTAAAATACAAAACGTAAAGTATTACAGCAGAACGTTTTACAGGCAAAAAACCTTTACGGTGCATAAACCCAGTAAAACCGTTTTCACATTCCTTCACACGGAAGAGGTCACTGGTTCGAACCCAGTATTGCCCACCAAGAAATAGCAAGGGTTTACGTGAATGAACGTAAGCCTTTTTTATTTTCTCTTCCTCCATATTTCCTCCAAGGTCCTCTTTCGTTTTCACGCATTTTTGAATACCCTGTTGCGGCTCTTCTGTTTTACTGCACCAGACAGAAACTCTCGCGCCTCCTGCGGAGAAAACTGGAACGCTTTTTCCGTGTTCCACAAAAGACGGAAGTATTGCATGTCTCTCATAGTGTAACCGCGTCCACCTGGGGCTGTCCTCCAAAGTCATCCATGGCTGGGACAATCTTCAGTCTGTTCTTTCAGCATATCCTCAGCCGCTCTTACCGACCTCGTTCATGGTCTTGAATATCCAGTCGGCTCCTTCTGGAACTGTGCCCGTATTTTTTCCTGAAACGCTACGGCATCTTTTGCCATAGACTCAAACGGCCTGAACTTTACACGTCGTTCCGTCACGATGCTGGCACTGTTCCACATGTCCATGAATCGGGTGTCGTTGCTGATATCACGCTTCTTGCGGAATATCTGAAGTTTCGGGTTTTTCGACTTTACCTCCTCAAGCTTGCCCTGGTTGAAGGATTGAGAGTCGTCCTTGACGTTCATGGCATTTTTAATTAAACTTCTATACAAGTCAGAGGGATTTCCCTGTTTTCCCGACTTGGCCATAGGGGCCTGCAAACCTCGGTTAGGCCTATTCGACAAAACTTTGGGGAGTGCCTCTGCATTTTTTATTTCGTCTTCCGTAAATACCTCATGAACATAAAACTGTGCACTTATCCCCGGGGCCTGTCTAACACGAACAAAAACAATTTGTCTGTTCTTGTCAAGTTGGATTGGTGCCCCAAAATCGCAGGAAAAGAGCGAGCGTTGGTCAGGAGCATCCAGGTGAAGCTCAAAAGGGATAAAAAGTTTAAAATCTTTTCCGGTATTCTGCTTTTTTCCCAAAAAACCTGAACGCGGACAACATCATCTTTTCCGCAGGGCTTTACCTCCGGGCTGCTCCTTCTATGGGCACTGCTCTGCCTCCGCTCAACCGGCGGACGCGCACAAACTCATCAACTTCGCTCGGGCATACTCAAACCATTCTGACGCCTTACCTGCATACACCCTCAACGCCATCTTTCGCGCATGGTTCACCCAACGTCCAACCGTCATGAAAAAATGGAACATCAGCGCTTTCGGACGCTTCGACCCACACTCCTCCGGCAGAAAATTATGCCTGAACAGGCTCAAAAGAGATGACGTCAGCACCGCTGTATTCCACCACGCCGCGTTGGCTCCAAACTTCCGCGACGCCACGTGACCACCGGCAGGATCATCTTTCAATATCCGATGGATTTCTTCCGCTTTCCCGCATCTTTGATGATGCCACAGCACCGGTTGCCCTCCGTCTTCCTCTGACATATTCGTCACAATCCAAAATATTTTATAGACCTTTCCCGCAAGATTCGTCAAATGCAGCTTTTTGAGATTCTCGTTACCTGCCTCCAGTTCTTCGACCAGTTCCGGAATCACTCTCTGCCCCACGGTTTCTTTTTTTGTAAGCTTCCCTTTGAAAACTTCCCGGTTCGCTATAAAACGATATTCCGCTCCGCTTTTACTGTACCCGGCCCAGTTCGGCACATACACTACATCGGCGTATTTCTGACCCGTAGGCTCCTGTCACGCACGACCCCCGTGACGCGCCTCTTTCATCACAGGCTGTCACTACTCTTCTCCGGAACAGCTTTGACCGCCTCCCTGAACCCGTCTCCTACCGGGCAGAACAGGGTGAAGTCGATAACTCCGAAACGTTCATTTTCTCCTTTCGCGCAGTATTTCAGCAACCCTGTTTGGTCTCCCGCGCTGTCGCTTCGGTATTTTATCTTCTCCACTCCTTCGGGCGTACAGGACAAAACGCGCTTCAATTCTTCCAGTTGTCCATAGCCGGGATTCACGCTGCCATCACGAAATTCTGTCCCCACGACCATGTCATACTCCGGGCAGTATGTGTTGAACGCCTCGTAAGCCTGTTCTCTTTTGTTTTGTTTCTTCTTCGCTGTTATGGAAGCGGCTCAAATATTCACGAGTCGCGGAAGGAGACGGAACGTCGAAAAAGTGAAGGGCCGTTGTGTTGAATTTCTCTTTGAATACAGCCAGATCGTCGATGGTGGAGCCCTCGACAGGCTGCATAGCGATAAGAGAGAATAAGTGGTCAGAGTCTTTGTAACCTTTTTTTTCTCTGAGACGGATGTTTTGATTGATAATATCGTGTAAACCGATGGCGCGGCACATCTTGAGGAATGGAACAAGCCCGGCGTAAGGGGTCAGTTCAGGAACACAATCTGTAATCTGGATATCGGTTTCTAAGAGATTTTCTGTCATAATATATTTGCACTCGCAAGTGATGCTCTTTGTCTCGATAACAATAGCTTAACACTGTTTTTGCAACAGTGCGCCTCGGGTGCTCTCTTTTTACCTGCGGGGCAGACAAAATGTCCGCAAAAAGAGGGCTCCTGACTTTGGCAGTTAAAATATAAAAAACCAGATGAATGAGACATTCAGGCTTTAGAGAGCTTCTGAAATTTATACAACAACATTCAATTGAAGCTGTCGAATCAGGGCTTCCGAGGTCATAAAACTCGGAAGTTTTTTTACTCCGATGACGGAGAAAATATTCTCAGCAGTTTCATTGTTCCTGCATTTCAGGAAATATTGCCGACCGTCCACTTCAAAGGCACAGAGTACCGCTTTGCCAATCGCGTCCACGATCCGATCCGTGCTGGCCTCCATGCCTTTCTTTCGCAGTATTGTCTTTAGCGTGCTCTTCATCGTCCTGAAACAGTCCTTGATCATTACGAGCAAGCGATAAGCCTGAAAAACATCCTGTTCGTCCATTTCTGGATCACTGCGCTGTATCCTGTAATAACCGTCGTATTTGCTGCTTTCTTCGATCAGTTTTTCGTTCAAGACATACTGCTGGCGTCTTCCTGCTTCGACGTTTTAATGTATTTACGTCCTCCCTGTTTCAGGTTTTGAGCGACAAGCGCGGGATTTTCGAGCAGTTTTTGAGTTTTGTTCACCAGCCGCTCGCGATCCGCCGCATCTTTTCAGCTTCGTTTCGAAAAATAAGACAGCACGGGTTTCTCTTTCAGAACAACTTCCGAGCCGTCGTCGAGCTCTGTGACATTGGCATAATCCATGAATATTTCGTCGTCCTGTTCTACGCTTTGAAATGCAAAGGTGGTGACGTCATAAAAGACGATGTCCATCGAAGAGCAAAGGAACCTTGACTTTCACAGGTTGCCTTTTTGTTTTTGGAGTCAACGAGGCACTGGACGGGGAAAAGAAGCGCGACATTGTTCAGGTCGTACTTCAGTCGGCTGTGTTCCTGTAAAAATATTATGAAGTTACTACAACAAACAGGATATAAGAAAAAAAGAGAGAATCATTTGAGATTACTCTTCTTCCGCCCAGCCCCTCGCTTTTTCGATGGCTTTCTGCCACTTTCCGTATTTTTTTTCGCGTTCACTCAGCGTAATCGCCGGGGAAAAGACTCGATCCACCTTCCAAAGAGCTCTGAGCGCGTTGAGAGAGTCCCAGAATCCCACCGCGAGCCCGGCCGCGTAAGCCGCTCCCAGGGCCGTCGTCTCCCGGAACAGAGGACGAATGACCTCCCGGCCCGCAATATCCGCCTGCAACTGCATCAGTGTATCGTTGATCACCGCGCCTCCATCGACTTTCAGCCTGGAGACCGGAATATTCGAGTCCTTCTGCATCGCTTCGAGAACATCCCGAGTCTGATAACAAATGCTTTCCAGGGCGGCGCAGACCAGATGTTCCTTCCGGGCATAACGGGTCAGCCCCACAATAGCGCCCCGGGCGCTCATGTCCCAGTAAGGGGCAAAGAGTCCGGAAAACGCGGGGACGAAGTAAACTCCCCCGGAATCTTTGGCCTTGTTTGCAAAATATTCGCTGTCGTCGGCCGTATCGATCACCCGGAGATTGTCTCTGAGCCATTGAATGGTCGCGCCCCCCATAGCGACAGACCCTTCCAGAGCGTAAACGCAATTTCCTTCCTGCAGGCTGTAAGCAGGCGTCGTCAGAAGCCCATTTTGAGATGCCGCGCACACATCACCGGTATTGAGCAACATAAAAAGGCCTGTACCATAAGTATTCTTCACCATTCCCGGCTCAAAGCAGGTCTGGCCGAACAACGCTGCCTGCTGATCTCCGAGATCACCGGCAATGGGTATACCTGCATTAAACGTGGCGTTCTTCGCTGTTGTTCCATAAACATGGCTGGACGGCAGGATTCGCGGCAGCATAACGGCCGGAATTCCCAGAAAATCCAGCATTTCCTCATCCCAGGAAAGTGTTTTAATGTTCATCAGAAGCGTTCGGGAGGCATTCGTGACGTCCGTAACGTGAATACCCCCCCGGACGCCGCCGGTAAGGTTCCAGATCAGCCAGGTGTCAATCGTGCCAAACAAAAGGTCTCCCTGGTGCGCCCTTTCTTTAACGCCACCGACATTTTCCAGTATCCAACGAAGTTTCGTCCCTGAAAAATAGTTGCTGATGAGGAGTCCGGTCTTGTCTTTGACTTTACCGCAACCGGCAGGACTCTGTTCCCATTCCTTCATTTTCTGCCATTCAGCGCAAAAATCCTGGGTGCGCATACACTGCCAAACGATGGCGTTATAAACGGGTTCCCCCGTTTTTCTGTCCCACACAACCACGGTTTCACGCTGATTTGTAATGCCCATGCCCACCGGTTCCGCCGAGGGGACTTTCGCCCGTGCCTCACGGATCACGTTCTGCGCGCAAAACCATATTTCATTCGCGTCGTGTTCCACCCAACCAGGACGAGGACAGATTTGAGCGTGTTCCTGATGATGCGACGCAAGCGCGTTGCCTCTTTCATCAAAGAGAATGCACCGCGTACCGGTTGTACCCTGGTCCAACGCCACTATACAGTTTTCAGCCACAGCTCCCTCACCCCCGTCAGAGTATACGCTATCTTCCCCGGATCGGTCGTCCGGGACAATGTGAAAATCACTTCTGCATTCAGAAGGAAGAACTGATTTTTCCACAACTGCAGCTTTCGGGGTGAGCTCTGTACCATTCCCAGGCGGAGCGCACAATCACCTCCAGATCCGAAAAACAGGGGATCCACCCCAGGATCCTGCGCGCTTTTTTCGCGTCAGCCACCAGAACGGAGGGATCGCCCTCCCGTCGCGGGGCTTTTTTCACCGGAATTTTCACTCCGGTTACCTTTTCAGCGACTGCCACCACTTCCCGGACGGAGAACCCTTTTCCATTGCCCAGGTTGATTTTTTGGGAATCTCCGCCCTTTTTCAGGTAGCGCAGGGCCTTCACATGGGCGTCCGCCAGGTCCGCCACGTGGATATAATCTCTGACGCAGGTTCCGTCCGGCGTGGGGTAGTCGGCGCCGTACAGCGTGACGCACTCCCTCTTTCCGGCAGCGACCTGTAACACCAGAGGAATCAGATGAGTTTCGACTTTATGAGCTTCACCCCGACTGATCGTGGCTCCGGCTGCGTTAAAATAGCGTAAAATCACATGAGTCACTCCAAATGCGGATTCCGTCCAGTCCAGAATCTGCTCCACAAAATACTTTGAAAGTCCGTAGGGGTTGGCCGGCCTTTTGGAGTGGTCCTCGTCGATGGGCGTGTAATCCGGCTCGCCGTACACCGCCGCCGTGGAGGAAAACACCACATTTTTCAGCCCCTGTTCCCGAAGGGCCGACAGCATTTTTACCGTTTTGCCGGTGTTGTTTTCAAAATAACGCAAAGGTTCGGTCATCGATTCGGGAACGGAAATATAACCCGCAAAATGAACAAGCTGATCGATTTTATGTTCAACGGCGATATGGGCAAGAAGGGCAGTGTCTCCAATATTTCCCTCGTAAAAGGGGACATCCGGCGCTACTGCCTCCCGATGCCCGTTGCTGAGGTCGTCCAACACGACGACGGACTCTCCTTCCGCCCGAAGAGCCTCCACCGTAACGCTGCCGATGTAGCCCGCGCCGCCTGTTACCAGAATAGCCATATTTTTATATCCCGCTTTCTTCCAAAAAATTTTTCATAATCGAGCGATATTGCAGGGCCGCCGCTTCCCAGGTGAAGTTCCCAGCTCGTTCGACCCCCTTTTTCCTCGCCGTCCCCCTGTCCGGAGGCGCGGTCAGAAAGACTTCGAGGGCTTCCGCAATTTTTGCAGCGCTGCCGGGATTCACGTACACCGCTCCATCTCTCAGTATTTCCCGATGAACGGCGATGTCGGAAGCCAGTACGGGAGTCCCGCAGGCCAGCGCCTCCAGAGGCGGCAAACTAAATCCTTCGTACAGCGAAACGCAGACAAAAAATTCCGCCAGGTTGTAGTAACGAGGCAGATCCTCCGCGGGCACGTCAGAGCGCAGAAGAATCGAATCTCCATTCTCGCGTATTTTTTTCATCACGTCTTCGTTCGACCAGCCCGCGTTTCCGATCAACAGGAGCCTGTAACCGCTCCGGAGCCGCTTCGGCAGACTCAGCCACCCATCCAAAAGGTTCGTCAGGTTTTTTCTCGGCTCCAGCGACCCTACGCACAGGACAAATCCTTCTCTCAAACCCCTCTCCAGCCGGAACCGCTCCAGTTCATCCCCGGGCAGAGGGCGAAAACGTTCGCGGTCCACTCCGTTGTGGACGCAGATCACCCGGTCTTCTGGCAGCTTCAGCGTATTCATCACTTCGCGCCGAATGGCCTCGGAGACGGTGACAATTCCATCCGCCCTTTGAATGCCGGGCAAAAAACGCGAGTTGAAAAAATCCAGCCGCTCCCGGGGGTGCCATTCCGGATGCCGCAGACAGGAAAGGTCATGCAAAGTGAGCAGCCGAAATCTCGCCTCCAGATGTTGGAGAATCACGTGGTTCGGTTCCCAGTACAGCCGAGGACTGCCGTCTTTCGGGCTCCCAAGTCCGGCGCAGACCTCCAGCATTCCCCGGGCCGCCCGTTTCAGCAGGTCGTTCGAGCGTACCACGGAAAGCGCCGTTTTCAGCGCCCGACTTTTGAATTTTTTCTCCACGCTCCCCGTCGATTCCAGGTCCAGCAGGTTACGGGTATACCAGCCATAATAATACAGCGGCGTCCAGTCGTCACCGGGGCGGAAGATTCGCCTGCACAGCTCGAAGGTCGCCCGCCCCACGCCGGACAGAGGCGGCATCAGGGACCGGCCGTTCACTAAACAGACTGAATTTCCTTTCATTTCATCTCTCACCCCGCCAGTATCGTTTTTATGGTTTTCAGGACGATCAGCAGGTCCAGCAAAAAAGAGGCGTGTTTGACATAATACAGGTCATAGCTCAATTTAACCCTGTTCTCGCCGACGGCGGAGGCGTAACCGCAATGAACCTGCGCCCAACCGGTAAGGCCCGGCAAAACGGAGTAACGGTACGGATAAAACGGAATTTCTTCCGTATAACGATGCGTCAGTTCCGGCGTCTCAGGCCTCGGCCCGATAAAACTCATTTCCCCCAGCAAAACGTTCCACAGCTGAGGCAGTTCGTCAATATGATATTTTCTGAGAAATCGTCCAATTGCCGTGACCTCTCCGGATTCGGTCATGCTTCTGAACTTCACCATGCGAAAGGGAGCGCCATTCCGGCCAATGCGCTCCTGCACGAAAAAAACCGGACGGCCGGAGCAGCAGAGAGCTCCCAGCGCCGCCAGCCCCATGACGATCAGAGCGGGAAAACCCAGCAGCAGGAGCAAAATCCAGTCGAACAGGCGTTTAAAACGCAGGTAGTTTCCGGGGGCGCGAATTACCACGCCGGGCCCTTCCACCATGTACCGAAGGGGCAGACGCCCCGAAAAAAATTCGTAGACCGCTCCAGGGTGGGCCATGGGCACCCCCTGAATCATCATGTCGGTGATGTACCGCGTCCATTCCGGCGACAGGCGTTTTTCCTGGTACGGAGAAATAACGAGGACGTCGAAGAGCTCGGAGGCGTTCGGCGAGGCAATTTCCAGAAAATTGTCCCTCCACTCCTTTTTCAGCTCCTGAATCTGAGAACCCGGCGTAAATCCGTAACGGATCTGAGCAGCCGAAAAAAACAGCCGTTGACCGATATAGAGCCACACGAAGGAAACTCCGAAGGCGAACAGCCAGAACGAACGCGAATAATATAAACGCATGACAAAGATCAGCGCTGAAAAAACAAGAAAGCCGGAACACACCCCTAAAAAAACTCCGGGAATCCGGCTGCACAGCGGAGTGGCCGCGACGCGCCGGGTGAGGATCAGGGCCGTTCCATAGGCGCCGGCCAGCAGTGCCAGAAAACACCATCTGTCCGGGAGGACCGGAAGTCTCCCCAGACCGGAAATCCAGAAATACGGCGTGTGCCAGCAAAGGGAGGATCCCGCCAGAAAAATGAACAGAATGCCCCCCGCATCCCATAAACGTTGACTCCATCGGCTTTGCGTATCTTTAAACAACCTGTTATTCAAATTGTACGACTCCTAACCACAGCACGATTGTCAGGCCTTTTACTTCAAACTGGCATGATTACACAAATAAAATGCGGGCCGCCTTTTTAATCCACTCTCTTCTGCGGGTTCCGTAAGGGAACCATCGGTTAATTTTGTTGAAAGCCGCAACCAGGACGCCATCTCTGTAAATTGATCCGCTATAAGGGAGATTACGGGAAGAACCGGGGATCGAATCATGAACCGGCCGATGAAAAGATTCGGGAGCCGGGTCATGAACCAGGCGATAATGCGAGGCTTCTTCATGCCAATAGCTTTCAATGTTGAAATTTTCCCCCATACCAAAGTCGTCTTCCAGGTGAAAACAGGCAAAAATTTTCTTATCATTAGGATTGACAAAGTGTAAAAAATACTCCATCGGCAGACTCGCGTCCATATGCCGCATCGGCAGACGCGACAGGACCGCTCCAAAGGTACTGGCGTATTCGGAGACAAATTTCATGGCTGAATCATGAATGACGCCATCGATGAAGTCCGCGGGATAATCCGCTTTCCATTCGTCAAACACCGGCTCCCCTGCCGGCAGGTCGTATCCGACGCAGGAGGGCTGCGGGGGCAAAAAGAGATGTTCCCGTACGATAAAGGCGGACACAGGCTTGTAGTTCAAAAAAGTGTGAATATGAAAATTACCCTTTTTTTGACGTTCGAAAAATATTTCTTCATGTGCATGAAGGTAATAAGAATTGATCGGCCAGCCCAAAAGACTGCTCAGCACAAATTCCGTCCGGGCACTGTACCCAATGTCAAAGAGAACGTCTCCTTTCTGGATGATCCCGGAAAAATACTCCCGCATTTCCCGCCTGTAATTTTTCACTTTTTCGGCGTCATAAAAATACTTTTCAAAAAGAGGAACAAACTCGTAAAAACATCCCGCCGTCCCAAAGGGCTTTGAATACGGGATTTTTGCTCTCCTGCAGATTTCCTCGGCGCGATCGCGGCTCTCCTCGGAAATAACCGCTTCCAGCCCTTTGACGATCTTTCGAGGAGACTGATGTTTTATCTGCGATTCATGAAAAACTTCGAACAAATTGGCGGGTTCACGTATGAATAAAGGCGTCAGCGCTTTTCTGGAGGCGTAAAGGTAATTGGACTTCGGCGCCCCCGGAATATACCGCGCCAGCAGGTCGAACGCCTGCCTGATGTAAAAGCCGTCCCGTGCGACAAAATGAATTTGCGGAATCTGTTTTTGAGCGGTTTCCTCCGCCAGCCACAGGGCAATGGCCCAAAAGAACATTCCCAGGGGGAAAGCGCCGATGATCCTGGGGTCGCAGTTGAAATCCGTTTCCCTGTCATAAGAAACGAAGGGAAAATCATAAAGAATATTGGCGGCCACGGCCAGCATACATCGAAGACCGGGATAAAGCCAAAACGCGCCCTCGCCGTCGACCATACTTCCATTGGGCATAAACATTTTTGAAAAATAATTTCCTGAATAAAAATAAGAGTTGTCGTTTTTTAAAATATCTATAGTTTTCGGAATATGAAAAGCCTTTATTCCGTATTTTTCAGCCTGCGTCACGTCGCTGAAATAGTTGTCGCCGATAAAGCAAAATTTTTCAATATCCAATGTTTCCAAAACATGGTGATACAGCGTTCCGGTCTGTTTGGTACAACCCGCTTCATTGGACAAAAACAACGTGTAACCCTCATAGCCATTTTTGTGTAAAACAGCGTTGATCACGTCCGTCGGCAGATACATGTCGGAAATCAGAATGATCTCCCTGCCGCAGTACTGAGCCAGTTTGAACAGTTCCATGCCGGTTTTTCGGGCGCTGCAGAAGCGAAGTTCAAGTTCGATTTCCTGCGCCTTCATCTGCTCGGCGATTTCTCGAGGAATGCAATATTCAAGATGAATATATTCATAGATCTCATCCAGGGTAACGTCTTCAAAGTTTTTTCGCCTGCCGGCGTAAAAGACGCGGCAATCCTGTTCAGCCGTTCTGCGCATCAGGGCAAAATCGATGCAGCCTTCCGTTTTCATCAGGTCATTGAAGGGCTGGTTCAGTAAACAGAAGAGGTCTGACGGGAAGAAAAAAGGTCTGACGATCAGCGTATCGAACACATCAAAACCGATGTGCCTGTATTTGCCAGAGAGAATCGCCTGTTTTATATCTTCAAAATACGTAAAGTGGGGAAATAAATTCGTCTGGAATTTTTCCAGAAAAATCTCCTTTTCCTCAGGGGCTTCAATCTTTTCGACACCCAAAATACGTTTGAGGGATTTTTTCCACTTTTTCCCTTCCGTGAGGTTGTAATATTGAAAAAATCTTTTGAGATACAGTTTTCTGAAATTCTGAAACTGCTCCTCGAATCTCCCGGCGAGTCCATCCAATTTTCCATCCGATTTCAGCCCCTGCCGAAAAAACGCAAAAACGTCGGCCAAATTTTGAGCAATTTCCAGGCACTCTTTGTCCTGCTGTATCCTTTGTTCCCGACGTCCAAAAAAATAATAAATATGGTGCGCGCTGGTCACTCGTTGGGCTTTTCGCCATAAAACACCGGAAAAGGCAATATCTTCACCATAATTCAGTTTAATTGTCTCAAGGGTTCTCCACTCGCTCCGGCAGCGATCCCACAGAGCCTTTTTATAGATTCTGCCACAAACCGCATACCAGCCCCAAAAGAATCCCCTCTGATTCATAAAAGACTCCAGAACCTGCTCTCCTTCAAGATTAAGGTCCAAAAGACGAAAATTGTCCAGGTTGTAATAACAGACCTGTCCATCTTTTTTTTCGATTGCGAGATCGGAGAGGATAATATCCGCCTCTGAAATCAAAGCGTTTTCCATGAGTCTCCGGAAATAATCGACCGATAACCAGTCGTCTCCGTCCACAAACGCGATGTACCGTCCTGCGGCGGCTCCGGCGCCGGCAAGCCGGGCCTTGAACAAACCCTTATTTTTTTCTTTGGGCAGGATTTTAATACGTGAATCTTCCTGAGCGTACTCCCGAATAAGTTCCTCCTTTACCTCCGCTCCCTCAGGGACAAGGATAATTTCCAAAGCGGCGTAAGACTGTTCCTGTATGCTTTCGATGCACCTCGAAAGAGATTTTCCCTCCGCACAAACAGAAACGATCACAGAAAGCAAAGGCGGGTCGTCGCGCACTTCGCGCAATTTCTCCTCAACATGACTCATATCTGCTTTTTTCATAGCTGCAGCCTTTCCATACCTGTATATTTTGTTTACAGAAAATCAATAAAACGCGATGCGTTTACGACATCTTGCGAATAATATGAAAGCGACCAAAGCGGACAGAAAAAGCGCGGCCAGCGCCACCGCCCAGGAAGCGGGCTCCGTGTCTGCGCCCATGAGCGGACTGCGCATGACGTCCAGAAGGTAACAGAAGGGGTTATACCGGATAAGCGCCTCACGGGAAGCGGCCATTTGCGGCATCCAGAAAACAGGCGTGAGCATAAAGGCAATGTACAGAAGCAGGCTCAGAAGCTGTGGAATATCGTAAAAGCGCAGGCATAAAAGCCCCAGAATGAAGCTGAGAAAAAACAGGATCATCGTCACCAGGACCAGCCCCAAAAAGAACGAAAGAAGATGGCAGGGACGAAGGACGATATCGAAGCGCCAAATGCAGTACAAAACCACCGGAAGCTGATGGAGAAAAACCAACACCTGCAAAATCATATATTTCACACAAAAAAAGGAGTAGGGCATCCGGCGCTCCGTGTAAATGCCCCGGGCGGAGGTAAAAACACCCTCCGACCCCATCAGCGCCGGAGAAAGGAACTGCCAGCAGATGAGCCCCATGGACAGCCATCGCATATACACCGCGTCCCTCACGCTGAAGATCACAGGATAGAGGTAACCCAGGAACTGAATTTGCAGAAACGTCGAAACCGTATACCAAAAAGGCCCCAGCAGCGACCCCCGGTAACGGAGAAAGACATCCCGCCAGGCCAGCAAAAACGCCCCGGGCAGAAGCATCAGCGTCTCGCGAAAATCCATGAGCGCCCCCTTCCAGTCCGCCCCGTCGATTCGAAATATCATCCGGCCTGTCCCTCCATATAAAAATCCACGGCCTCATCCGGAGAAGAGCCGCTCACAATTCGCCCGTCCCGCAGAACTGCCGCCGTACTGCAAACAGAACGAATCAGATTCATGTCATGGGACGCCAGAACCAAAATTTTGGACTGGCTCGCGATACGCCGCATCCTCTCCTGAGCCTTCCGAAGAAACTCGAAATCTCCGGCGCTCAGCCATTCATCCAAAATCAGAATGTCCGGCTCAACCGACGTCGTCACAGAAAAATTCAGACGCGCCAGCATCCCGGCGGAATACTTCTGTATTGGAACGTGGATAAAATCCTCCAGTTCAGAGAACTCTATAATTTCAGGAAGAAGAGCCTTTATCGTCTTCACCGAGCACCCCTTGTATAAAAGCTGGTTGACGATATTTTCGTACCCTGTGGCATCGCTGCGAATCCCTGCGGAGGGGTTCAAAAAACTGTCGACCCGGCCTTCGACGGAAATTTCTCCTCCGGTGGGAAAATAGATGCCGGCGATGACCTTCAGGAGCGTCGTTTTTCCCGCGCCGTTCAGCCCGATGAGCCCCAGACGCTCTCCTTCGCGGATTTGCAGATTGATGCCGTCAAGAGCCCGGAAATAGTTTTCCTGAGAAAAATCATGTTTTTTTATTTTCAGTTTATCGATAAGATGCCGTCTCACCGATCCCCGATGCACATCAATCGGAAAATCCAGAAAGACGTTTGTCAGACGAATGCTGGACATCGTTGTACTCAGAAGCGTTCACGCCGGGATGCGACGTGCTTTTCAAAGGCCGCAAGCGCGTCGTCAACGGTTCGGTCCATGTCGCAATATCGGTAAGAACCCAAACGACCACCAGGGACCACGTTTTTCAGTCGAGAGGCGGCTTTCGCGTATTTCTGAAAAAGTTCGCCGTTACGTCTGTCGTTGACGGGATAGTACGGGCTGTCCTTTTCGCCTCTCCAGATGCTCGGATATTCGGTGCAGAGCCGCGTTACGCCCTCTTTCGTCTCGCGTTCGGGATGAAAATGTTTGAACTCGTGAACGCGAGTCCAGGGGATCGCTTCGTCCGCGTAGTTCATAACGGAAGTCCCCTGAAAATCCGAAACGGGCTCCGTCCGAAATTCGAAACAAAGGCTTCGCCATTCCAGACTGCCGTATCTGTAATCGAAAAAACGGTCGATGGCTCCGCTGAAGAAAACCGTGCAGTCTTCGGGAATTTTACAATCAATGTCATAAAAATCCACGCCGGGGAAAAAGTCGATCCTTGGGTTGGAAAGCAGGCGTTCGAAGAATTTTCCATACCCTTCCGCCGGAACGCCCTGATAAATCGCGTCGAAATAGTCCAAATTCCAGGTGGTTCGCACCGGAAGCCGCGAGATAATTTCAGCAGGCAGATCCTTCGGGTCCCTTCCCCATTGCTTCTTCGTGTAGCCCCGAATGAACGCCTCGTAGAGAGGACGACCGACGAGAGAAATGGCCTTTTCCTCCAGGTTTGCGGCGTCGTCCGGACCTTTCTCCCCCCGGGTCTCCCGACGAATGAAATCCGGAACTTCGCAGGGCTTCAGATTGAGCCCGTAAAAGGCGTTGATCAGCCCCAATCCCACAGGAAGCGGATAAACCCTGTCTCGATAAGTCGTCAGAACCCTGTGCCTGTAGTTCGTAAAGGAGGTGAACTTTGAAACGTAATCCCAGACGCGTTCCAGACTGGTGTGGAAAATGTGCGAGCCGTACAGGTGACATTCTATCCCTGTTTCCGGGTCGATTTCAGACCAGGAGGCGCCGCCGGGATGTCTGTTTTTATCGATAACCACAACTTTCTCATTCAGCTGCGACGCCAGGCGTTCCGCGATAACCGCCCCCCAGAACCCGGCCCCCACCACCAAATTTTTCAGTCCGGAAAAATCCACCATCACCACTCCCGCTATAAATTGAGATGCTGTTTATAAATTGAGATATTGTTTCCAAAATTCCCTCGTCATGAGACGCATTCCCTGTTCAGCCCATTCCTGACGCAGTTTTCTCCAGCGAAATGCCAGACAAAGGCGCAGCAGAAACCACCGGACGACGATGCGCAGACACCGGATCCGGTTTATGTTTCTGCGCAGCTCTTTTCCTTCCTGAAAATCAACGATGCGAAGACTTTTTTTCAGAAAACAGCGGTACGGGTCGTAAGGCGCGGAGGTTGAGAGAACACCCTCCGGAGCGAAAAATATCGAGGGCAGCCAATGTCCGCCCACCGTCAGCCTGAAGAGTCCTCGAAAGAGAAATTGCCTCAGAACTCCAACCGTTTCTTTTTGCTCGTCGGGCGAAGAACAGGATTCGACCCGGGGAATCATGGCCTCGTTTCGGGCGGACTGCCGCTCCAGAACGGACTCCGGCGACATTTCCGCCAGGCGGCGCGGCCCTCCCAGAAAATCGGAAAAACCATCCAGTATCGCCTCCGCCGCGTTGTAGTTGTACCGGTACAGCTGGTTGCGCAGGTTGATCCGCACCCGACGCAGAACGTTTTTTCCGGGCAGCCCCAGAGAAAAAACCATAATGATACAAAGGTTGCGATTTATAAAATAATGCAGCATGTTGCTCGTTTTTTTCTCAAAGGAATCATGCCAGACGCAGAGCCCATTCATATTGATAAATTTATTGAAGTTGCGTAAACTGTACTCCACATCGTCTCCGCGGAGGAACAGGGGCAGAGGCAGATTTTCGGGCCCCGCCGCGGAAGCGGGAAAACAGCAAAAATACCAGGGCTGGTAACGTTTTCCGTTTTTCTGGGCAGATTTCACCGTTTCGTTTTTTACGACCGCTTCCCGTGAAGAAAGGTTCGCAAAAGGCTCTCCGGGGATCTGGCGAACGCCTTCTTTCACGTCGGCGACGATCCAGGCTCCGTTTTCCTCCTGAATGGAGGGATTGTCCCTGCGGAGCATAGCCCCTCCCACAACGGCAGACGCCGCATCTTCCCTCAGCAGGCTCAGAAATTTTTTCAGACGCTCCAGCGAGTTCAGACTGATCGAAACGTCGTCGTCCATGAGCAGGATGTGAGTGCAGGCGCAGTCCGAAGCGGTGACCTCCATAAGGCCTCTGGTGAACCCCCCGGCCCCTCCGGTGTTTCTGTTGTGAAAAATGCGCAGATTCCCGCAGGTCTCCGGAGGAGTCCCCAAAGTCCGTCCGTTGTCCACAACAAAAATCGACAGTTCCTTTACGCCGTCGTGAAGAAGCCGAAGGTTGCGTTTCACGTCCTCTTCCTTTTTATATGTGCATATGACGAGGGCAATTTTGACCGGACGCGGAAATTCCGGCGAAACCTCCGCCAGATACCTCCCGCCATAAATGATGGAGTCGCCGTGAGAAGAGAGCGAAAAAGCCACCAGCGTATGGTCGTTGCGGGGGCAAGGCAGCAACACGTCCATCCGTTCCGGCGCGTGGACGGGTTCAACGGCCAGAACCGTCTTTTTAACCTCTCCCTTTTGCCAGTCCAGTCCGAACAATTCGACGACAACGTCCCCCTTCAGGTTCAGCTCAAGGGTCAGGCGGGTCAGGGCTGTCCATTCGAGCCACTTTTTCAATGAAAATGAATTGAAATACGTATCGAAACAGACCCGGCTCCCCGGCGGAAGCCTGAGAACTTCTCCCAGGGGAACACCCCGCAGATACATCTCACAGGGGATTGTCCCCATGTTTCTTTCCGAAGAGAATAAAAGTTTTTGAACCTCAAATCTATTCGGCGAGAAAGACCCTGCCACGAAAGAACCACCCCCTTACGCGCGCTCCGGAAGTCCGGCCCCGCCGGGAACATTCCCGAAAACATTCATAGCAACATTCATGGAAGCATCCGTTCGGAAAAGCGTTTCGCAGGTATCCAGCATGGCGGATTCCTCGAAAAAACGGCGGGATCTGGCCAGAGATTCGGCCGCCATTTCCTTCCGCTCCTTTTGATGGTCCGCGAGGTAGATCATCGCTTCGGCAAGCGCGTCGGAATCTCCGGGAGGAACCACAATTCCGGTTTCTCCATCCAGGTTGACCCAGGAGGTTCCCGTTCCGAGCTCCGTGCTGACCACCGGCAGCCCCGAAGCCATGGCCTCCGCCAGAACGATGCCGTAGGCTTCCGTTTTATGAGTCGAGGGAAGCACAAAACAGTCGGCCAGCCCGAAAAGCGCCCGATAAACCTTTTCCGGCTGATGAGGGAGAACAAGGACATGATCTCCAAGGGCATATTCCACCGCGAGTCGTTTTATATCCCGCTCCTCCGGACCGGATCCCACCAGAAACGCGCAGATCGGAAGGGTGTTTTTACCGAACCGAACCTCCCGTAATTTCACCTTTCGCATGGCCTCCATTAAAACTTCCAGTCCCTTGTAGTACACCATTCGACCGGCGAACATCACCCTGAAGGAAGGCAGGGGGAGATCTCGCAGCAGCCATCGGGCTCTGGCCAGCGCAGTTTCGTCATATCCCGCGTAGTCCCGCGTTCGTACGCCGATGGGAACGACGGAGATTTTTTCCGCAACCGCTTTCAGCACTCTTGAACTTCCGGAGAGAGGGGGACTCGACACGACGACCCCGTCACACCGCCCCAAAAAGCGCCGCAGCAGAGCGTCATAGAAGGGAAGCAAAACTTTTGGCCTCTGAGCATCGCCATGATAGGTGCAGATTATTTTTTTGCCCCGCAGGAACGAGGGCCGCAAACAGGAAACCAGCAAAAGCGCGGCCTCTCCCATGGGATTGGGAGAATGCAGGTTGATCACGTCCGCCTCCTTCGAAAGCCTGAAGAACTCACGGATAAAACGCAACCCCGCTGGGGCGCTGCCAATGTGCCCCAGGGGACGGACCCGGCAGATTTTCACGCCGCCGATTTCCTCCCTGGAGTCGCGGTTTCCGAAGCACAGCACGGTCGCCTCGTTTCCCCGTTGCCGCATCCCCTCGGCGATCTGACGGACAACGGTTTCCACTCCCCCAGAATGAGGGTAATAAGCCTTATTCACCAGCAAAATTTTCATGCCTGTACCGGCCCGTCCCGGTCAGCCCCGTCAGATGGGGTAAAAACCACGCAAAAAAGCTGTCCGACAGTCTCGCACCTGCTGATTCTCGCCTCACACCGCTCCGCCATCCGCGCAATCTTCGCCTTCGAATAAAAATAGACGGGACAGCCTTTCAGAACGAGACGAAGGGTTCTCAAAAGCGAACGCGACGTACCGGCCCTGGGAAATGTGGCGATGAAACGCTTCGACGTCAAAGTCATCGCCTTTTTCATAAAAGAGAGAGAATCCGTGACGTAATCGAAAACGCCTATGGCCGTCACCACGTCGAAAGGAGCTCCGAAATCCACAGTCATAAAATCGCCGTTCAGAAGTTCGAGCCTGTCTCTGTAGCTTTTCAGCCTTGAAGCGGCTATTTTCAGCATCTCAGAGGACAAATCCACGCCGGTCACCGAACAGGCCCCGTTTTTAAGGAATCCTTTGGAGTGAATTCCCGTACCGCAGCCAATCTCCAGCACACGGGGATGAGAGTTCAGGCACGCGTGTTCCATCGCGAAAACAGACCGTCCCTCCATGTCGCCGCGCAGAAGTTTATTGAGCCATCCCCGAAGTTTTCCGTCTTCCTGGTAAATGGCGTCAAATTTTGAAGCCTCCCTGTCCCAATACTCGACTCTAAAATCCATTTGCTTTCAGAACCTCTTCCGCAGAACCAAAACGAAAGGACGACAGCAGCCGTTCGAGGTTCATTTTCGTCCCGCTCAGCCCAACATAATGACGAAAATACCTGACGAGGGGAAGTCGAATCCGGGGCTGCTCCGGATCCAGCTCCCAGGGATGAATGTAAAAAACCGCAGGACGCCCGCGCCAATTCGCCCACTTCAGGATCCAGCCGCTCAAAAAGCCGGGAAGGAGACGAAAATACCCTCCCCCCAACCAGGGAGTTACAGGAATTTCCAAAATCCCCTCAGACCGACGATGAATCCCGACCGGGCAATTTTTCCATCCATAATCCGGATGTCCGGAAAACGGTACAATGGAAGAATCGTATCTCAGGCCGAAAGAGGCAAGGCTTTCAAGCGCCCAGGCGGTTTTTTCCACGACAGAAAACGAAGGCGCCCGATAACCGGCGATGGCATTTCGGGGAACGATTCGGGTAACCGCATCGAAGGCGCGTCTCAGGTCCGTTTCGAAGGTTTCGCGGGTCATCGCGGTAAGGCGCCTGTGTTCGTAGCCATGCAGGCCAATTTCATGACCGGCGTCGTAAATCCCCCGCACCAGCCCCGGACACCGATCCGCTATCCAGCCCAGCACGAAAAAGGTCGCACGCACGCCATGTTTTTTCAGAAGCGCCAGCAGAAAGGCTACAGGGCCTTCCAGCCGAAGTTCCCGGTCGTCCCAGGTCGAAGGCGGGAAAACAGCCTCCATATTTCTGACGCAAAACCAGTCCTCCACATCCACCGTAAAGACATTCAGAATTTCGGAGTTCACTTTTGTTCACTTTCTATCCTGATTTACTATCCTGATTTAATCCATACCGTGTCAATTCACCATATATTTGCCGTCGAACCGGCCTTCGAGAAATTTTTCCCTCTCTTTTGGGGGATAATATTTGAAGTAACGCCGTCCTTCCCGGATGTCGCCTCGCTTCTGACAGAGCAGCATCAAAAGGTTGAGTTCCTCATACGCCGGCTGCGTCTCCACACAGCGCCTGAGAAGGCGCAGAGCGTCCCGGTCGTTCTGTTCCGCGTCCTCCAGAGGAATAAGCGTTCTGTTGTAGTTTTCACGGGCCGTGAGTCTGAGGAAGGCGTCCTCGATCAAAAAGGGAGGTTTACGGCTTTCCCGCTCTCTGGACGAGCGCGTGGAAAGGTAAAAAGGCTCGTAAAAATATTTCCCCAGATACCGTCGCCCCTGAAAAGACTGCGTCAGGAATATGATTCCCGATAGAGACAGAACGATGATCGCCCCGGACACAGCCGCACGGCTTCGAAAGGACAAACGGAGCGGAGAGGCCTCCAGGCGCGAAATCATCCCCAGAGCAAGAGGCAGGGTAAAGGCCGTGTCCACGTGATGCATGGGTCGGCTGAAACAGGAATCGGCCATCAGAACGGCCAGAGCCGCCATGCTCCAGGACAGCAGGGATACTTTTTCCCGGTCGTGACCGTTTCTGGCTCTTTTCAAACCCCGAAGGCCAAGCCCCGCGCCATACAACAAAAGAGAAAAGAACAGCGCGCCGCCGACGATCCCCGTCTCCGCGATCCACTGAAGGTATTCATTGTGGGCCCAAAAGGTGTACCTCGGCTCCAAATCGTACTTTTCACGAAAAGCCGCGAGAGCGTCCAGGTAGTTCCACTTGAAATTCCCCAGTCCTGTCCCCAGCATCGGCGCGTTTTTTATCATTTCCCAGCTCGTGAGCCAAATAGCCCATCGGCCCTCGTATTTTGCGGAAAACCCATCCAAATTCAACAGTTTGCTCATATCCCTGCGCTCCACCCGCAGAACTTCGGGAGCGGCAAAAGCGACACAGGCCACCAGCAGAACCGCTGTCAGCAAAAGCTTCAGATTCTTTTTTGCAAAAACAAATCCACAAGCCGCCCAAAGCACAAAAAGCCCGATAAAACAGGCGATAAAAGCCGAACGACTGCCGGTTTTCCAAAGCCCCACAGCGCTGAGAACCCAAACAAAAAAATCGTACCCCCGGATTGCGGCGCAAAAACGACCTCGGCCGCGGGGGCCATAAAGCAGGAGCCACAGCCCCGCCACAGCGGCAAGAGCCAGATAAGCCCCTAAAATATTATCCAGAACGGTATTGCCCAGAAAGCGATCCGACGCTCCGCTGGCATCCAAAATAAAAGGAAGCCTCAGATCGGGGAGAAAATTTTGCACACAGCCAAAAATTACCGACAATCCGCCCGTGGCGGCGACGGCACGCAGTATGCCGGGCAGAACCCCGTCGATCGGAAGATTTCTCAGAACGATGACCGCCCCGCCCAAAGCCGCAAAAAAATACAGATTACGAAGCCACTCATGCAAACTGCGAAGAGGAACGAAAAAAGGCTGAAGCCCCGCCAGCATAACGAGAACCAGCCAGGCCAGCTCCATGCGCGTCACCTGGACGCCGGTCTCACGGAGAGAGGAAAATGCCGCAGCCCCGACGCCATAAGCGACAACGAAAAAAACAAGAGTCCATTTGTAAAAATCGACGGGCGGATACCACCCGCGTCCGTTGAAGACAGCCACCGGAAGAGCGGCCAGAGCGGCGGCCGTGAAAAAGGCCGGATAATGAGAAAAAGGGCGAGAGGTAAACTTTAACCGATCATATTCCGGTTTCAGAAGAGAATTCATGGCGAATGTCCTGATTTATGGCGTCCAAATGAAAGTATCCGTATAAATGGAGAAGGTGGAGGATATTATACCTCCTGCGAACAGCATAATATTCCCCCAACCGAGGAGAAAACTACTTCTTACGAAGCCGGTTTAAACCAAACGCCGGAAGCAGGAACAACGCCACAGCCCCCAGAGTCAAGGCTGAACATCCTCCGCCTCCGCCTCCGCCGCTGTCAACGGCTCCTCTGACGCTCACATAACCGGCTTTCGCGGGCTCCGTGACATCGGGATTCGAAAAGGGAGAGAGTTTTGTAAACGTGTACTTACCGCCGTCGCTTTTCAGGTCGATTGCCGGATTTGCGGCGGCAGATCTGACTTTGGAGCTCGCGGCTTCGTAACTCACAAATTTCTTTTCCTTATAATTGTAAAGAAGCTCATCTTTCAGCCAGTGGATCGTTACGGCCCCGCTTTCCGGCAACATGAACTCCACCTGCGCCACCGTTATGTCCCGCGCCACTGACCCGTCAAGAGCTCCATAGACGGCCTGAAGCGCCTTGTCCTGCTCTTTCGAAAGGCGACTGACAATATTGGTCACTACAGGATTTATCGCCCCGTCCACCTTATAATCGTCCGACTTCGGCGGAAGATAATTCGGCGTTTCTGCCGCAAACACCGCGCCTGCCATAAAAACCAGTAACACTCCAGGACTCAGCACATTAAAAATACGCCTCGGAGACTGCCTCATTTCAATCACTCCTTCAATCTCGCAGGAAAAAATCACTGGTATTATCCGCGTTGACAGGAGAGCAGTCATCCGCCTTTCAGCATAATAAACCTTAAACTTTATCCAGATTACAACAGTGTTTTTAGATATATTTTTCAAATCATCAGGATTACTGTTGCGTTCACTTCTTTTTTTTCTCTCAAAATACGCTCAATAGCGGATAATTTCACGAAGTATCTCAAGCGATCGCCTCGCGTCCTCCAAAAAACTTTTTTCGCCGGGGTCCGCCTCGACGCTCACCGTTCCGTCATACCCCAGGGCCTCCGCGGCCTTCAGGGCCCGACGGCAGAAATCGGCGTCGGCCGCCTCGGGAAAACGCTTGCGTTTATCCTCCGTAATGCCGTTAATGTGCAGGTGCCGAACCCAGGGCATCGCTCCGGCGAAGTCGTCCGCGGCCTCCCCCGCAAGAACCTTGTGATGAAAATCCAGGACCATCGCTAAATTTTTCAGATTTGGATTCTCCCGGCTCAGGGTTTCGACCATGTTCAAAGCGTGAAGCGTGCCGATTCCATAATCACAGGTGAGGGGATTCAGAGCCTCGTAGAGAACCGTCATTCCCCATTTATCCGCCTCTTCCGCCGTTATGGTCAGGAACTCCTTCATTTGTTCGTCGGCTTTTTTCAGGTCGTATCCCTTCGGAAGACGCCGGGCGAGAGGCGAACCGATCCCCAGATTTTTCGCCCCCAGCAGATTTCCTCTTCGAGCCAGGAGGGCGGCGTACTCCCGCGCCTTTTTCCGGTCATATCCCGGCCCCACCATGGGAACGTTGTCCCGGCAGTAGGCGTTAAACCCCAGACAGGGAACGCCTCTTTCCTGAATTTTACCGGCCAGACGCGAGACATCCGCCTCCGACAGTCCGGCCGTTTCGTAACCTGATAATTCGGCGAAGTCGTAACCCAGCGCGCACAAATCATCGTATTGCCCAATCGATATGCAGCAGCCCAGTTTCATTTCCGTCAGTCCTCCTTCTGCAATACTTTTCTTTTAATACATGCCCATCATTTTGGGAATGAATGTGGAGATCGCGGGAAACAGCGAAATCAGCGCGAGAGCCACAATGACCGCCGCCACCTGAGGGATCGCGGGTTTCGCTATTTCTTCGATCCGAAGTCCGCTGATGTTGGCCCCCACGAAAAGATTGACGGCCACAGGCGGGGTGACCTGACCGATGGCCATGTTCACCGTGGCCACAACGCCGAACCAGAGCGGGTCCCAGCCGAAATGGGCCACAACGGGAAGCAGCACCGGCATAAAAACATACATGATGGCGATGGCCTCAAGGATCATGCCGGCGAAAAACAGCATGACGTTAATGGTCAGCAGAACGACCCAGGGATTGTCGGAGATGTTGAGCAGAATATTTCCGATTTTGGGAATGAACCCTATCGTATCGCCCACCCAGGAGTAGAGGCCGGCGCAGGTGACGACGAACATCACCACCGCGGAGCCCTGCAGGGAACTGATCAAAATATCCAGGAGGATTTTCAGCGTGAGGGTCCTGTAGATGAAAAACCCGATGAACAAACCATAAAATACCGCCACGGCGGCGGCTTCCGTGGGTGTGAACACGCCTCCGTAAATGCCCCCGAGGATAATGAGAGGGGTGACCAGCCCCCAAAAAGCGTTTCGAAAGGCCCTCCCCAGCTCGCCGGGAGTGCGGGGAGTTCCTCTGTAGCCGGCCCTGGCCGACAGCAGGCGCACGACAATCATCAGAGCGAGGGCTACGACGATACCCGGCAGAATCCCCGCGGCAAACAGCGCCCCGATGGACACCTGGGGCATGATGTCGCAATATACGATAAAAATGATGCTGGGGGGAATGATGATGGCCAGACCGGAGGAAACCGAGACCACGGAAGTGGCAAAGGCCTTGTCGTATCCGGCTTTGACCATTCCGGGAATGAGAACCAGCCCCAGCGCGGCCACGGTGGCCGGTCCGGAACCGCTCACGGCCCCCCAGAAAGTGGCGACCGCCACTGTGGCAATGGCCAGACCGCCCGTCACCGAACCCACCAGCTCGTTGATGAGCCGGATGATGCGCTCGGCAATGCCCGCCTTTTCCATGATGACCCCCGCCAGAATGAAAAACGGAATCGCCAGAAGCGGAAATTTATAGATCCCCGCATAGAAATTGTAGGAAAGCATCATGATCCCCAAATCCCATTTCCACAGGAGAAAACACGCGGCGCAGCCCAGGGAAACGGAAATCGGGACACTGCACAGCAGCGGTCCCAGGAAAAGAAGCAGCATCCAGAACGCGGGCTCGTTGAAAAGGTCAGCCATTCGACCTCACCTCCTTCATCACGGAATGGCCTATTCTGAAAATAATCAACACGGAAAAAACGGGCAGAGCCAGGGTGTAAAGCCATGTGGGCGTCTGCAGGGCCTCCGTCACCGAGCTGAGCTCATACTCGTCCCACACCTGCAAAACCCCCCTGTAGGTGAGAAGCGCGAAAAACGCCGCGGAAAAAAGGTTCGACAGGAAAAAGAGCCCCTTCTGCACCTTACGGGGGCATCGGTCGTAGATGAACGTCATGGCCAGGTGCGTGCGGTGTTTGTAGCAGATCGAAATCCCCAAAAGAGTGATCCAGACGAAAAGATTGAGGGCCACCTCCTCGGTAAAGGCAAAGGAATAGTTGGAAAAATAACGCGTAATGACGTTCAGAAACGCGATGGTCACCATGATAAAAAGCAGTATCGCCCCCAAAACTTCCTCGAAACGATTGAAAAGCCCGTTGAAAATTTTTTTCAGCATTTTCGACATCCTTTATTGAGCTTTAGTAAAACAGATAAAAAACAGTGCAAAAACAGTGAAAAAGCCCACCGACCAAAAATCGGTGGGCTCTCGGGGTGCAGGCAAAATTATTTCCTGACGGATTTCATATCCTCTTCCGCCGCTTCGTAAAGCTCTTTTCCGATCTTGTCCTTCCAACTGTCGCGGACGGATTGGGTTTTTTCGACGAACTGTCTGACTTCATCGTCCGAGAGCCGGACCACTTTGGCCCCCTCGGCCTGAATGGCTCCGTAATAGTCCTTCAGCTCGGGAACTTTGCCGATGGACTCCAGGTATTTCAGGGCGGAGCCGTCGTCCAGTCCCACCCGCGCCATGGCCATTTCAAATTTGCCGGCCTCTTCCGCGCAGTCTTTGATCAGCTTCTGATCTTCGGGAGAAAAGGACTTCCAGACTCCCGGATTTACGCAGTACATCAGCGCGTCGCACGTGTAATGCCAGTCCGAAATGTAGGGATGATACTGCTGAATCTTATACACGTAAAAATAGTTGAACGGGTTTTCCTGTCCGTCGATAACGCCCTGCTGCACAGCGGACATGACGTCGTTCCAGTTCATGTTGACGGGGTTCGCGCCCATAGCCCTGAAGGTGTCCAGAATCAGCGGACTGCCCACCACCCGCACCTTCATGCCCACGAGATCGTCCGGAACGTGGATCTCTCTTTTGCTGTTCGTGATGGCCCGATAGCCGTTCTCTCCCCAGGCGAGGAAATGCACGCCCTTGCTTTCGAGAATGTCCTGAATTATCTTTCCCGCTTTGCCGTTTTTGACGGCGTCGATTTCCTCATAGGTGTTCATGAAGAAGGGCAGAGCGAAAAGGTTGAACTCCGGCATCTGAGGCGCCCAGTTGAAAACGCCCTGCAGCGCGAAATCGATGGCGCCGTTCCTCAAAAGCAGCATCGAAGCCGTCTGCTTGCCGGCGGTGAGCTGCGAGCTGAAATAGGGACGAATGTTGATCTTCCCTCCGGAACGTTCCTTCACGAGGTCGCAGAAGTACTGCGCGCCCTGCCCCCAGGCCGTCTGGATGTTGGGGACGAGGTCCAGCTTGTACTCGTCCTTATACGCGGCCAGGGCCCTCCCCGAAAAAACGCACAGCGTAAACAAAAGCGCAATTACCAAAACTTTCTGCCCTTTTGACAACCCCTTCATTTCCACTTCATCCTCCCTCAGTTAAATTTTAGAAATCTCCGTCACAAAATCACCGCGCCCCTGCTGGCCGAGGAGGCGAGGCGCGAATACACCCGCAGGTATCCTCTGGGAATTTCCTTTGGCGGCAGGCTCCAGCGGCTTTTGCGACGGGCAAGCTCTTCTTCGCTCACCTCAAGAGTTATCGTCCCCGCCGGAACGTCGATTTTGATGACGTCCCCGTTTTCGATGAGGGCGATGGGGCCGCCCTCCGCAGCCTCGGGGGAAATGTGCCCCACGAAACAGCCGTTGTTCGTCCCCGAAAAACGCCCGTCCGTCACGAGAGCCGTGGTTTCGTTGAGCCCCCGTCCGTAGAGATACTTCATGGCCTTGTACATTTCCCTCATGCCGGGGCCGCCCTTGGGTCCCTCGTAGCGGATGACGACCACGTCGCCGTCCTGAATTTTTCCGGCAAGAATGGCTTCGTTGGCGTCTTCCTCGCAGTCAAAAACTTTGGCAGGGCCGGAAAAAACCCTCAGATGCGGGGCGAAGGCGCCCGGTTTCGTTATTCCGGAATCCGGCGCCAGGTTGCCCCGAAGCACGGCAATTCCTCCCGTGGGGCTGAAGGGCGCCTGTCTCGTTTTAATGACTTCATCATTGGGAGCGTAAAGGAACTGGTAACTTTTGAGGTTCTCGGCCAGGGGCTTTCCCGTGCAGGTCAAAACGGAGGTGTCCAGCAGGTCTCCCAGCTCGTTCATGACCCGCGGTATGCCTCCGGCGCGATGGAAATCTTCCATGTCCCACTTCGCCGCCGGGTTGACCTTCGCGATGTGAGGGGTTTCCGCCCCAAGGCGCGCGAATTCGTCCACCACGTTCATGTCGATTTCCGCTTCGTGAGCCACGGCGCTCAGGTGCAGCACGGTGTTGGTGGAGGCGCTGATCGCATGTACGATCCTTATGGCGTTGCGGATGGCCGCGGGAGTGACGATGGCCCTGGGGGTCAGGCCCCGTTCGACCAGCCGGCAAACCTGCGCCCCCGAGGCGAAGGCGATTCTCCGCCGCTCCGCCCACACCGCCGGAACGAGAGCGCTTCCGGTGAGGGACATGCCCAGAGCTTCTGTCACGCAGCCCATGGAGTTGGCCGTTCCCAGAAACGAGCAGGCTCCGCAGCCGGGGCAGCTGGTGTCCTCGATTTCCGCCAGCATTTCCTTCTTTATGCGCCCCGCCTTCAGCATACCCAGCGCCTCGTCGTTGGACGTGGAGTCCGTTTTGCGCCCGTCGAAAACGTTGCCGCCGAGCATGGGCCCCGCCCCCACGACGATGCAGGGAATATCCAGCCGGACCGCGGCCATGAGCATCGCCGGGACGATCTTGTCGCAGGACCCCAGCAGCACCAGTCCGTCAAGACAATGAGCCTGAGCCTCGATTTCGATGGAATTGCAGATGATCTCCCGGGACGGCAGGATATATTTCATCCCGTCATGGCCCTGAGCGATTCCGTCGCAGGCGGAAATGACGCCGAACTCCACGGCGGTTCCCCCCGCGCTGTAAATGCCCCGCTCGACGAAACGCGCCAGCTCCTGCAAATTTGAATGCCCCGGAACGAGCGTACTCCAGGAATTCGCGATTCCAATCATCGGGCGGCCATTCAGTTCCTCCCCCGAATACCCCATACCCTTGAACAGCGCGCGCGCAAGGCCACTTTCCGCCTCTCGCAGGTTCACGGAACTGCGAAGCACCATTAGGTCACTCCCTCAATTTGTCATTCTATTTTAACTGCATATAAAATAATAATAATATTTTATTATAATACCACGGAAAAAACGCCTCCGGAGGATGGCCCGCGCACCAGGGATTTTGCTGACTGCTGGACGCTGATGTCAGGAAATGTGAAAAAGGAATACAAAAGACGAGCCGATAGACATTTATCGACCCGCTGTGAAAAATTTTGTGCTCCAACCCGCCCGTTATACGATGTTGGAGAAAATCAACGCAGTTTTTCTATCTCTTCCGCAGACAGACCGCTTGCCTGCGCGATTTGATCAATATCCGCCCCTAACCGCAGAAAATTGCGGGCGACTCTTGTCACGCCCTCTTCTATCCCTTCTATTCTTCCCTCTATTTTTCCTTTTATTTCCCCTTCTATTTTCCCTCTGAGTTCTCCTCTTGCCTCGGCCTGAGCTTCTTTTTCCGCCAATAAATATTCATATGTATGCTCGGCGCTGTATGCATCCATCAATGCGCGCTGACGCCGGAAGTACATTTCTTTTTCCTCTTCATTCGCCCAAAAAGAAGTCTCAAGCTCTTTCGCCAGCGTCAGGATTTTATCTTCCTCCATCACTTTACTCATTCGCGTGCCTCCCTCGTTGCAGAAATACAACAGCCATCTCTCAAGTCCGTTTGCGGGAAACTCCTGCCCCAGTTGCCTCAAAAACTTCGGCAGTTCCAGATAAACAATCCGCATATCTTCGCAAAGACGATTCCCGCTTTTGTCGTTGCGGATACTGTAAGAATTCCAGTACGC
>JAISUO010000051.1 GCA_031272035.1 Synergistaceae bacterium | reverse complement strand
GGGGACCGGATCGTCACCGTTCACATCCGTTACGACGACGATCGGTGCATTGACGCCGTGAAGGAGGCCATTCGCCTCTCCAGGGAAAATAAAGTGAGGGTCGAGGTGTCGCATCTGGGAAGCATGACGATGGGGCACACCCGGGAGTGCGCGGAGCTCATCGAACAGGCGGCGCTGGAGGGCGTGGACGTGGCCTTCGACTGCTATCCCTACGACGCTTTCTGCGCCAAAGCCGGTTCGGCGGTGTACGACGACGGCTTCGTCCGGCGCTGGAAAGGCAAGGGTCCCGAGTGCCTTGAAGCCGTCTCCGGCCGGTTTAAGGGACAGCGTCTGACCTTCGAGACCCTGGCGGAAATGCGCCGGGAGGAACCTCTCGATCTCATTGTAGCTCACGTCATGGACCGGACCGAGGTGGAGGACTGCATCGCCAGGCCCGGGTGCGTCGTCGCGTCCGACGCGCTGGCCATGAGCGGCGGAGCTGGAAAACCCGCCGGCGCCCACCCCCGCATCGCCGGAACGTTTCCCAGAGCGCTGCGCCTGCTTCGAGAGAGGGGCTGCTCCTGGACGGAGGCTCTGCGCAAAATGACGACCCTGCCGGCGGACAGAATGAGGCTCCCGGCGGGCCGGCTGTTCGAGGGGGCCGTTGCGGACGTGACGGTGTTCGATCCCGAGCGTTTCATCGACCGCGCCACGTTTCAGGAGCCTTTTTTGCCGCCGTCCGGACTGGAACTGGTGGTGATCAACGGACAGGTCGCGCTGAAGGACGGCCGGCTTTCACCCGAGCCTCAGGGAGACCTGAACGTAAGCTCACGGGCGTCATAAACGCTTCGGTGGACGTCGAACAATCCGAAAAAGAGAATAAAAAAGGGGTTAAAACACTTGTCCTGTCCTGTTCTTGAAATCAATCTGTCTCTCCTGCGGCAGAACGCGACGGTGATCCTGGATCTGTGCAGAAAAAACGGCATCCGGCCTACGGCTGTCGTCAAGGGATTCAGCGCGATTCGCGAGGTCGTGGAAATGCTGGCGGACGTCGGTTACACGAGCTTCGGCAGTTCCCGGCTTCCTCATCTGCAGGCCGTTCGACGGATGAACCCCTCCCTGGAAACCGTGGCGCTGCGCATCCCCATGATGTCGGAGGCGGAAAGCGTCGTCCGATGCGCCGACGTCAGCCTCAACTCCCAGCTGGAAACGGTGCGGCTCCTGGACCGGGCGGCGGAGGGGGCGGGAAAAACTCACGCCGTGATTCTCATGGTGGATCTGGGGGACCTTCGGGAGGGGCTCATGGACGAAGCCCAAATTCTGGAAACCGCCCGCGGAATCGAAACCGGATGTCGAAACATCCGTCTGTGCGGCGTGGGAACGAACCTGGGCTGTTACGGCTCTGTGGTCCCCACAGGGGAAAACCTCTCCCGTCTGGCGTCCATCGCCTGTGAAATCGAGGAGCGGATCGGGCGGGAACTGGAGGTCGTCTCCGGCGGCGCGTCCACGTCTCTGGCGCTTCTGGTCGAGGGAGGCATGCCCTCGAAAATCAACAACCTGCGCGTTGGATCGGCCATCATCACCCGGGCGGAGGTTCCGGAAATTCCGGATGAGGCCCTGCCCGGACTTTCGGACGAAACTTTCATTCTCAGAGCTGAAATCATCGAAATCGGAGAAAAACCCACCCACCCGATCGGTCTTTTGGGACGCGACTGTTTCGGCAACATCAGGAAATACGAAGACCGCGGCGTGAGAAAACGGACGCTTCTGGCGCTGGGGGCCTTCGACGTCGGGCACTGCGAAAAACTGATTCCCCTGGATACGGAGGCGAAGATCCTCGGCTGCAGCAGCGACCACATGATCGTGGACATTCACGAAAGCCGGGAAAACTATCGACTGGGCGGCGAAATGGCGTTCAAAATGCTCTATCCCGCCATTCTCTTCGCCGCCTCCAGTCCTTTGGTCAAAAAGAAAATGGTTGAAAAGAAAATCAAAAGATGAATTCTGTTGTCGTGCTGGTTCATGGTTTTTTCAGGCGCGGAGGGGATATGCGATACCTGGCTGAAGCCCTGAAACGTCAGGGATTTTGCACTTTTTCTCCGACTCTGCCCACAGTTTTCCAAAACGTCCGGACCTGCTCCGAGGAACTGGAGCGGCAGCTTGAAGGACGTTTCGATGAAAAGCGGGTTATACATTTTGTCGGACACAGCATGGGCGGACTGATTATTCGGGATTATCTCTCCCGACGCCTGGTCGAAGGGCTGGGACGGGTGGTGCTGATCGGAACCCCCAACAGAGGAACCCGTCACAGCAACCGGTTACTGTGGCTGTCTTTTTTGGGCCGCGTTCTTCGCGCTCTGCCGGACCTTGCAGAACCCGGGCCGGACATCCCCCCTCCCCTCAATCACCCGACCCCGGAGATCGGCATCGTCATTGGAACACACCCGGACCCGGTGCGGAAAAGGCTCCTTCCGGAGGAAAACGACGGACTGGTTCCCTCCCGCTCCGTTCGGGGCGTTACAGCCCGGGACGAGCTGACGGTTTCCTGCTGTCACGAACGGCTCCACTGGCGCGCGGACGTGGCGACCGCCATCGCAGCGTTTCTGGAAACAGGAAAATTCAGATTGGTCCGGCCATGACATTCGGTTCTTCTCCTTCACGCCGGACGCTCCTTGCAAAATCGCGTCCCGTGAAAGAGTTGGATTGGTATCAGATCACCCAGTCGAAAAATTCCGCCTGAAGGCATTCCACCCGGGGAATTTGCGCATCGTTCTCCCGAAAGCGCAGCTCCGGCGTTCTTACGCTCACCCGGGTTCCTCCCGGCACGC
>JAISUO010000050.1 GCA_031272035.1 Synergistaceae bacterium | reverse complement strand
ATTCTCTGTGCCCAGAGACAGACGCCCCGCGTACATCACACGCCCGAAAGGGCGCTTGTCCTGCCTCAATTCCTCCATGTCGTAACTCGGAAGATGAAACGTCCGAAATTTCAGCGAAGCCTCTAACCCGTAACACGTTTCCGTATGAAAATTCACATCCTTTGAGTCACCCGTGTATACAGCGAAAGCCGTCGTTCTTCCAACCGGCCTTGACGCTCTCAGGCGAACCCACGAATCAAAAATCCGACCCGTAAACTCTTTGTCCGACGCGTGCTGCTGCTCGACCAGGCAAGCGACGTTCCAATCCTCTCCACCCACCACCGGAACGCTCAGAAAGATGTCCGAAACAAGCATATCCTTATCTGAATCGGAATCTTTCTTCGGCAGTTCCATACCTGAAATGCCGGTGATGTCCCTCGACGCGTCCATGTCGGCGGCGAGGTCCGGCATAAAATAGCCGACAGCGTCTTTCGCTCCGTCAACTATAGCGCGCTTCCATGCGGTGTCGCGCCATTTGTGCGGTCTCTCACTCATCCATGATACCCCTTGCAATTACGTCAAAATTTAAGAGTGACGACCGCCCCTCTCTTTTTCCTATTATACCAACTCAGCGGCAATCCCGTCCTGCCTTCGCTTCAAACGGCGCCACAATTCGCGTGATATAATTTACCAAAGCATCGAGGAACGTCAGGTCGTTGTGAGAGACGAAAACTAAAAGGCGACCGTTGTACTGATTTTTTGTACCTGAACTTATATCTCCATCTGAGATAGCGTGACGAAAGGCGCCCACATCAGCGGGAACCGGAACTGTCCGGTCGGGGCCTGCAGATCAGGAGCCCGGCGACGGCGGCAAGGAGGCCGATAAAAAGGGGCTCCGTATTGGGGAAAAAGATCCACGCGATCAGCATCCCTCCAAGACCGCAGAGGGAGGAGACGAAAGCCCGGCGCGGCGAGAGAAGCCCTGGCCGGAAGATGGACACCACCAGCGGAATGATCATCCCCGTCGCTCTCAGGCTCAGGGCGAGGTAGCTCAGATGCAGAATCAGCCCCTGCCGAAACACCAGAGCCAGCAGCGCGGCCGCCAGAACGGAAAGGAACACGGCCCAGCGGCTGAGGCGCAGGGCGTTTTTTTCATCCTTCGGAACGCCGGGAATCCGAAGAAGCAGGTCCAGAGAAAGGTTGGTCGCCAAACCGAGAATCAGTCCGGCAGCCCCTCCGATGGCCGTGATCAGGAGTCCGGCCCACATGACCCCCGCAAGAACGGGATGAAAATGCGCGCTCAGAAACCAGGGCAGAGCCTGCGCGGGCTCCACCACCACTCCGGCGTTGCGGAGCCCCAGCCCGATCCAGACGCCCATCAACCCCAGGGGCGGAATCAGAAACGCCGCCACCAGACAGCCCCGACGGGCCGTTTTTTCGTCCGAGGCGGAAAACACGGCCTGGAGATAGATTTGCGTGCAGAGCACCCCCACGATGAGGGACACGCAGGCGCCGAGATCCCGGCCCACTCCCCGCCCCAAAAGATTCAGCCAGGGGGAGAAGGGCAGGTCCCGGATCAGCACCTGCGGGGTCTGCCCCAGCAGAAAGGTTTTTCCGGCGCAGAGGACGAAAATCAGATACAGGATGACGACCTTCGCGCTGCCGATGAGGCTGAAGCTCTTCAGTCCTCCGGTGAAGATGAAGAACAGAATCACCAGGGCCAGGATGAAAATACCCGCTTCCTGAGAAATCGGGAACGCCGAACACAAAAGAGCCAGTCCCGCCATAAACTGCGCCGCCACCGACAGCAGCGTCCCCGCCGCCGACCCCGCCAGCGTCAGCAGCGCCGTGGGACGTCCGCAGCTCCTCTCAATGAACTCCGGAAGGGTGGAAAGTCCGGAGGCCCGTACGGGACGGGCGAACCACAGAGCGAGAATCGCACAGCTCAGGCCGCTGCCCAGGGTGAACCACCAGCCGGAGATTCCCGTCTGATAGGCCATCTGCACCGTTCCGACGGTGGACCCTCCGCTGACCAAAGCCCCCATCACCACCCCCGTGACGGAACCGGCCCTCGCCTTTCGCCCGGCCGTGGCGTACTCGCCGACGCTCTTCACTTTTCCGGAAATGGGACCCAAAAGGCAGAAAATTCCTGCCGTAACAATCGCTCCAATTACAAAAAAAGACATTTGCTTTCCTCCATTGTTGAATTACCATTGTTGAATCAAGTCTCTCCGAAAGCATAACGGGAAGCATAACGCCAATTTTATACCAGGTTGGAGTCAAAAACCTGAAATTAGAACAGTGAAAAAGCAGCGACTTCCAAAACATCCGAAACCTCCAAAACCTCATTCACACCAATTTGAAGTAAAAGGCCTAAAGTTAGAATAGCTAAAAGCAATGATATTCAAACATTAGCTTCTTCATTAACACTCGATTGAAAGCAAATTGATATCACAAAACAGAGGAATCCTGCAGGGCGATATCAGCGATCTGAGGCTTGACCCGACGAAAGATATTCAACAGCGCCGGGTCGAAATGGGTTCCGTCGCCTTCTTCGATGATGCGTCCGGCCTCCTCCGGACTGCGGGGCGGCTTGTAGGGACGCAGGGAGATCAGCGCGTCATAAACGTCGACAATGGCCAGCAGACGTCCCTCCAGCGGGATGTCCAAGCCTTTCAGCCCCATGGGGTATCCGGTACCGTTCCATTTTTCATGGTGCGTTCCGGCAAAGGTCTTCGCGTGGCGCAGAAAGTCGTCCTGGTGAATTTGATTTTCGATTTTCTCGATCATTTTGACGCCTATGGTGGTGTGACGTTTCATCTCCTCAAATTCCTGCGGTGTCAGCCGGGCCGGTTTATTCAAAATAGCGTCGCTGATGGCGATTTTCCCCACGTCGTGGAGTTGCGCCGAGGGCAGAAGAAAATCCAGATTCCAGTCGGCCGTTTCGTTCATGTAAAGGCCTTCCCGTATCATCTCGTCCACCATGAGGGCGAGATACTGCTGCGTGCGGGCAACGTGTCCTCCGGTCACCACATCCCGACTTTCCACCATCTCGGACACGGCCCCGAGAATCGCGTTCTGCAGGGTGAAAACCTGCCGGGTCTTCTGCTGAACCATTCTTGCGAGATTGTCGCTGTAATTTTTTAAATCCCGCTGCTGGGAGGCGATCAGAAGGTGATTTTCGATTCTCCGCAGCAGAAGAGGGGCGCAGAAGGGCTTGGACACGTAGTCGATCGCGCCGAGGCTCAACCCCTCCAGCTCGCTGTCGTCGTCGTTCTGAGCCGTGAGGAAAATGACCGGAACGGCACTCCAGCGCGGGTCCTTCTTCAATCGTTTTATCGCTTCATAGCCGTTCATTTCGGGCATGTTGACGTCCAAAAGAATGAGGTCCGGAATGACATTTTCGAGAAGCTCAAACATTTTCGCGGCGGAAGGCAAAGGGTAAACCTCGCACACATTTTTCAGCATATTTCTTGCGGTAAGGAGCGTCGCCCTGTTGTCGTCCACAAGGATAATTTTGCGTCGTTTCTTCATGCAGCAGCCGAAGGTTTCTTCACGCGTCGGCTTCGCGTCTTCGATTTTCATCGTTTGTCTCCTGTTTCAGTTTCATTTCTGTTTCAATTTTTATTTCTGTCGTTTTCCGGAGTTTCTCCGCCTCCGCGCTCCTCCATTTTCCAGGTTTGAAGTTCCTGGACGAGCCTTTCCCGCATTTCACCGAAGGCCGCCATGTCGGCCTGCCGTCTGAGCCAGAGGACGAGATCCGACCCGGACTCGTATTCCGCTCTTTCCAGCTGACTCACAAGACCGTCCACGCCGTCCATGCTGAACCTTTCGCAGGCTTCCAGCAGTTCGGTCAGCAGGGCTTTGTCGGGTCTGTCTTTTTTGGGTTTCTGGCGCAAACGGTCCGTTTCCTCGATTTTCAGGGTCAGTTCTTTCACCAGCTTTTCCACGGCGGCGAGAAACTCGCTGTTGTGCCGGCGAATAAATTCGAGATCGCCGGTCTTTCCCGCCCGCTCCAGCGCCTCCGCCTGTTTCCCCAGAGGGATCGCCTCCATGCTGTAACAGCTGCCTTTGAGCCCGTGAACAGCAATGGTGTAGGCTTCCAGTTTTCCCCAGTCTTTCTCTCTGTCGCGGGTGGGGTCGTTCCAGGCGTTATAATCGCGGAGCTGCTCCAGCAGAAGCGGCGTGGTCGTGACCCAGGCCCGAAAAACGTCGAGGCAGATCTCCTCGTCTCCGCCGAAACGAACGAGCCCCTTTTCAATGTCAAGCCCCTCGATCTTCCACCCGGAGAACAGCCCCGGCCCGTCGCCTTTTTCGTTTTCCGGCGGTTCCTCCTCTGACGATTCCGCCTCCGGTTTTTCGGAGAGGGACGCGAGCTCCTCGGGCTTTTGGGGCGCCCACCGGCGGATGATCCTGTCCAGACACATGACGTCGATGGGCTTTGAAAGAAACGCCTGAAAGCCGTTGCTGAGAAACATCTGTTCGTTTCCGAGGATCGCGTTGGCGGTCAGGGCAATGATGGGAATAGAAGCGGCGTACTCCGTTTTCAGGGCACGAATGCGGCGTACCGTCTCGATGCCGTCCATGACCGGCATCATGTGATCCATGAAAATGACGTCGTAGTGAACTTCTCCGCTGCGAATCGCCTCAATGGCCTGCCGGCCGCTGGTGAGGCAGTCCGTCTGCACCCCGTAGGGCTTCAGCATCCCCCGGGCCACGTCGAGATTTGTCTCGACGTCGTCCACAACCAGAACCCGAATGTGAGGAAGACGCCTCCGTTTCAGATTCGAGTTTCGGGTGCGTCGGGTGTCGAAATAATCGAAGCTCATAAGACTGTTTATAATGTTCTCGTCAATGATTGTGTCAGAGACGAATTGCTGACGGAGTCGAACCGTAAACGTCGTCCCCTTTCCATACTCGCTTTTCAGAGTGATCGACCCTCCCATCATTTCCACCAGATGTTTTGCGATGGAGAGCCCCAGACCGGTTCCCTCGATTTTCCGGTTGCGCTTCGTGTCCAGCTGGGTGTAATTGAGAAAAATTCTGTCGATATCCTCCGGGCGAATGCCGATGCCGGTGTCCGTCACGCTGCCGGTCATCCACACGTCCTTTCCGTCCCGTTCGCAGGAAAGCGACCACTTCACGCTGCCCCGCTCCGTGTACTTGAAGGCGTTGGAAAGGAGGTTGCTGAAAATCTGCCGGACTCTCAGCTCGTCCCCAAAGAGATTCAGGGGCATGCGCCGGTCGAGGTCCAGAGTAAACCGGATGGGCTTGCTGCTGATGCGCATGACGTTCAGCATCACGCAGTCGTTGATGAGACTGGGAATGTCGTAGGTGATGGGGTTCAGCTCGAACCTGCCGGATGCCACCTTCGAAATGTCCAGAATGTCGTTGACGATACCCAGCAGCACCTGTCCGGAGCGGTAGATTTTCTGCAGAGACGAGTCTTTCTCCGAGGCGGTGGTTTCGGAGCCAATGGCCAGTTCGCTCAACCCGATAATGGCGTTCAGAGGCGTGCGCATTTCGTGGCTCATGTTGGAGAGAAAATCGGTCTTGGCGCTGGAGGCGTTTTCCGCCGCCTCCCGAAGCTCCGCGAGGTGGATGTTTTGTCTCCGTATCTGTTCGAAGGCCCTCCCGATGAGCCTGGCCACGCTGAGTTCCAGAGGCAGACCGAACACCACCAACAGCACGGCGGCGGTGAGAAATCCTCTCCGGATCAGCAGAAGCGGGCCCACCACCAGAGAGGAGTAAACCCCCACGGACCATCCGCCCATCAAATTGCCCAGAGGGGCGTAGGCAAAGAGCCTGTCGACTCCGTCCAGATACTTGTACCGGCCCACGCCTCTGGCCCCCTGAACCATCTTTGAAAAAAGCTCGGCGGCGGCCTTCCATTCGGGTCGGGTTCGGGCCATGATGAAGAAGTTCCGCTGATTCTCCATCGCCTTCGGCCGGCTGCTGGCAATGAGGGTGCCGCTGTTGTCCACTATGAAAATATGTCCCGTATCCCAGACGGTCAGACGCGAAATGAGATCGCTGAAGACCTCCGCGGGAAGGGTGGCGACCAGAGCGCCGTCTCGGGCGGGAACGGCGATTCGAAAGACCAGCCTGCCGGAGGCGTCCTTTTCCAGGGTGGAAAAAGCTTTCTGCCCCCAGAGCGCCAGTTGGACGGTTCTGCTCCCAAAATACCCGCCGGAAGCGGAGTCCGGAGGATCAGAGCACCTCTCCCGCCCGTCCCTTCCCACATACGACATCGCCAGCCAGCAGGGCTGCTGACGGCCTTTTTCGCGCAGGACGGCAGAAATATCCACCTCCTGAACGGCGTCGAGGGCTTTGGAAACCCTGTCCAGCTGCTCCAGAAAAAGATCGGCCCTGCAGGAAATCAGCCGGTCCACCACTTCGCAGAGAAGCGCCATGTCTTTTCCCAGGGTCTGCAAAACGTATTCTTCCGCAAAAAACCATCCGAACCCCAAAGCGGAAAAACTCATCACCGACACCAGAAAGACAATGGTGAGACTCAGTTTTTGTCGCGCCGACACCTTGACTCCTCCCCGCACTTCCCGAAGCGCACCTCCGCCCAAAGCATTTCATAAAAAGCAGCCTTACAATATCGCACAGTCAGAACATCGGGGAGGTCAATTTTCCCTAAATGCAGGCAGGTAGTTTATTTATTATCAAAAAATATAAAGACTTTCCTGATTAGAAAATATGGTCAGAGTTTGAGTATATGAAAAACGGGCGCGTCAAAGCCGCCGGGGGGCCGCTCTCAGGGCGCCTTCAGGACAGAAGGGGCATGATGATCCAGGGATAAAACAGGATGATTCCGAACATGCGCACCGAATGGAACAGGGCGGCGGTGAGGGAGTCGGCCCCCACCTCCTCGGAGTAGATCGCGATCTGGGAGAGCCCCGCCGGCGCCGTGCAGAGCAGACAGGTGAGAAGATCTCCCGTGTGCGACGTTCTGTAGAGCAGGATGGCCAGCAGAACGGAGCCCGTCAGCATCACCAGGGTCACCAGCAGAGTGGGCAGCAGAAGTATCCGCAGCTGATCCAGAATGCGGGCGTCTATTTGGTGTCCCAGGGCCAGCCCCAGGCCGATTTGCGTAAGGGTTCTCACCCGGACGGCGCAGGTGTATTTTTTATCCAGCTTCAGCGCCAGCAGGCCGCAGGCGATCATCCCGCCCAGCATGGCTCCCGCGGGAACGCCCAGCCCGTTTGCGGCCCCCGCCCCCGCAAAGGCGCAGAGGAGAAGCAGCCCCCAGTCCCTGCCGGAGAATTTCCGGACCTTCAGAGAGGTCTCCGGCCTTTCGGCGACGATTTTCGAATCGAGGGCGGGGCTTCGGGGAACGCCCAGTTTGGCCGCGATAATCGCAATCCAGGGAAGCAGGGCCAGAAAAAGGACGATCCGGAAGATCTGGACGAAGGCCACCACCCCCACGTCCGCGTTCACGGACAGCCCGAAGATCATCATCTCCGCAATTCCTCCCGCCGTTCCGCTGATCATGGCGGTGGACAGGGAGATTCCATGAGACCGGCAGGTGGCGTACAGCGTCCAGCCGCAGAGGAAGGAAATCGCCAGCATTCCCACGAGCTGAACGAGAACAGGGCGCAGCATACTCCTTATTTTTCGCATGGTCTGACGGTCGATCTGCCGTCCCAGCATGATTCCCGTGGAGGTTTTCGCCACGAAGGAGACCACGTCCACCGGAAAAACAGGATAATATCCCGTGGCGCTGAGAACTCCCGTGAGCATCATCGACCCCAGAAGACCGGGATTGGGAACCCGCAGAAATTTAAAAATGCGATAACCCGCGTACCCCACGGCATAGGTGATACAGAACGCCGCCGCCTGGCCGCCCGGAAAACCGGTCAAATCCATGATGTTTTTGCGCCCCCTCGCTTCGACCTGACCTCGATTATACCCCAGGCCAAAGGCCGGAAATACAGAGGGTGAAATACAGAGGACGGAATATTGCCATTTTCCTTCCCTGTTTGGTATACTGTCTCAGTTATATACAGAATTTGATTTCAATTTGAGATAATCTGATATAAGGATGGTTTCGGAGAAGATGAACCTTTCGTCGCGGTTTTCAGCAGCGAGAATCGGGAGCTTTCGCGGGGTTCAGGGAAATGTTTTGTTTCGGGAGAAGTTTTTCCACGGGGTCGCCGGAGGAATTCCAAATGGCCGGAATGGACAATTCTGACGAAACTCCGGACGACTTTACCGACATCGAAGAGCTGGCTTTGCAGTGCCGTTTTGCCAGCTGCACTCACGGCCGTGAGCCAGGGTGCGCGGTGCGCCGCGCCCTGGACGAAGGAACCCTTGCCCGGTCCCGTTTCGACGAGTATCTCGACGCGAGAGACGAACTGTACTACCAGGAAGAACGAGCGGGACACAAAAACGTTCTTCGGGAAGAAAAAGAGCGTCTGCTGAAAAAAGCGGCGCCCTCCCGCTCCCAGTCCCACGCAAAAAATCGAAAACACTCCGGGAAAAAAAGAGAAGAAGAGTGGTAGAAAAAGTACAAAAAAGTCGGTCTTTTTTGACATCTTAGGATTCGTAAAGGGGCGTCGTCGTTTGTCTTTGCCGCGAAGTCCGCGAAACAAGGACTTTCACGTGATATGATAATTGAAAGAACCCGTGCAGGGGAGTTCGGTTTTTCGGCTCCGAAGCGATACGGACCGAAAAAGCGTCCTGCAGCGGAAGACGGGAGGGTGCTGTTATGGAAAAAGAAACGGAAGAAAGAAAATATAAATTTACGTGGGATCTCCTGGGAGATCTGGAGATAGGCCGGCCCAACCTGGGGAATGTGACCAGGGTTGAAGTGTATCGTCTCATGCAGTTTACGCTGAGGGACGTCATCGAATCCACCTACGGAGCGGAAGAGGCGGATCGCATTTTTTACGCGGCGGGCAAAATGGCGGGGACGGCCGTCTACGAGCACCTCCTCAAGGGAACCGACGACTTCAGAGAATTCGTCAAAAAACTTCAACTCGTTCTTCGGGACCTGCGAATCGGGGTCCTGCGAATAGAGTCCGTATCCAGCGGCGCGGAAAAACTGGTTTTGACCGTGGAGGAGGACCTGGACTGCTCCGGCCTTCCCGAAATGGACTACGAAATTTGCGTTTACGACGAGGGATTTATTTGCGGCATTCTTGAGAATTTTACGGGGAAACCTTACAGCGTCAAGGAAATCGACTGCTGGTGCACAGGGGACCGAACCTGCCGTTTCAGTGCCGAAAAACTCTACACGGCGCAGGATTAGCCAAAATCCGGAGCACGTGTGAACGTGAGAAAAGTCAGGAAATATCGCGAAGAGAAAACGCCCATAGAGTCCCCGGAGAAGAAGGCAGAGGCGGCGCCGGACGAAAAAACCGGAGTCCCCTTCTCCCCGGAGGAGTATCAGGCGCTTCTGGAGTACGTGTACTCCCTGCTTCAGGAACCCGCTCTCCCTTCCGCGCCTCCCGTGCTTCAGCGCAGCCGCGTGACTCAGGAGATCGAAAAAGTCCTGATCGACGTGCGCAACGGGCTTTTGAAGGCCAGCCGGGGGGATTTCACCTACTCTATTTCCGTGAGGGGCTTTGTGGGGGGCGCGCTGAAGTCCCTGCAGGCTCACCTCAACCACATGGCCTGGCTGACGCGCTGCGTGGCGGAAGGAGATCTCGACCAGCGGATGGACTTCATGGGAGAGATCGCCGATTCCTTCAACTCCATGACGGAACAGCTCGCCACCACACTGGGAGAACTGAAGAAGCGGCAGACGAGCCTTGAACACCTCACCGAAAAACTGCGTCAGGAGATCGGCATCCGCAGAGAGGCGGAGCGCCGCCTCAGCAGCGAGGAGGAGCGCTGGCACCTGGCCGTGCAGTGCAGCCGTGACGGAATCTGGGACGTGAACCTGGAAACGGGGGATCCGCCCTATTATTCGCCGCGACTGGAGGAACTGACGGGGCTGAAGCCGGACAACGTCCCCAGCATCGCCGACTGGGAAAAGTTTTGCCATCCCGAGGACGTGGAGGCCCGAACCCTGTTCCGCCACATCCTTTCAGGGGAAGGGATTCCCCACTCGTTTTCCATCGATCACCGTCTGCGAAACGAAAAGGGCGACTACCGCTGGTTCATGACCCGGGGCATGATGGTGGTGAACCCGACCACCCACCGCCCGTCGCGCCTTATCGGAGTCACGGCCGACATTCAGGAGCGAAAGGAGCGGGAGGAGTTTTACAGCCACCGGGCCACCCACGACGTCCTGACGGAGCTTCCCAACCGCTCTTTCTTCGACGCGCGCCTCAAAACGGGCATCGAGCTGGTTCGACGGGACGGCATGACCCTGGTGGTGATCATGGCGGACCTGGACAACTTCAAGCAGGTCAACGACACCATGGGACACCACGCCGGCGACCTTCTGCTCATCGAAATCGCCAACCGCCTGCAAAAAAGCATGAGAGGCAGTGACCTGGTGGCCCGTCTTGGAGGAGATGAATTTGCCCTGCTGCTGTTTTTCCACAAAAGCGAGGAGCGCAGCCTCTCCGGAATTCTGGAGCGCACCATGCAGATGATCCAGAAACCCATCTGGCTGGGCTATCGACAGTTTGTCGTCACCATGTCCATGGGGGTCTGCGCCTGCCCCGATGGAGGCGACGACGCGGCGACCCTCCTGAAGCACGCGGACGAGGCGCTTTATTGCGCTAAAGCCCACGGCCGCAACGCCTGCGCCTTCTGGAGCTCCTCCGGGGACCACAGGGTCGAGAAATACACCCGCCACTACGCCAACGGCTCCACCGACCGACGACGCAAAGCCGGCTCCGGCATGGAATGACGATGGAGTGAAGGAAGATTGAGTGACGATTGAGTGAAGATGGAGTGACGCCGGTCATCGAAGGCAGCGACGTAATGGAAATAAAACGCGTTCCGGTGGAAGCGGTGCTGTTCGACATGGACGGGCTGATGTTCGACACCGAAGCCCTCAACATGCGCGCCTGGATCGAGGCGGGGGAGCTGCACGGATTCACCATCACGGAGGAACAGATTCAAAAGCACATCGGGCTGGACGTGCCGAATACGAAAAAAGTGATGCAGAAGCAGCTGGGGTCCTCCTTCGACTTCGATCGGGTGCGGAAGGACCGCGTCGCTTGGGCTTTGTCCTGCATCGAAAAAAACGGAACCCCCGTAAAGGAAGGGCTGCGTGAACTTCTGGCCTTTCTGAAGGAAAAGAAAATTAAAAGAGCTGTGGCTTCCTCCACAGAGGAGAATATTGTCGTTTTTTACGTCAAAAACGCCGGTCTGATCCCGACTCCCGGCGCGGATTTTGACGTTTTTGTCTGCGGCGACCGGGTTAAATCGGGCAAGCCGGCTCCGGATATTTTTCTTCTGGCGGCCGGAGAGCTGGGAGTGCCGCCGGAAAAGTGTCTTGTGCTGGAAGATTCGTATAACGGCATCCGGGCGGCTCGCTCCGCGGGAATGCGCTCCGTCATGATTCCGGACCTTCTGCCCTCCACGCCCGATATGGAAAAACTCTTTTTTCGAAAATGCGGAACTTTGCTTGAGGTCATCCCCCTGATTCGGGAGCTCAACGGGGGAATGGCTTAATCGTGTACTAAGTCAGGTTATTTCAAAAAAACGCTTAACGCTGATGAAATAAGGTGAGGTGACTCCTGTGGCGGCAGATTCATTCGGAAGCGAGCTGGTCGGTCTGGTTCCTTTTGCGCAGTCTCTGGTGAGGCTGCAGAGTTTTTCCGGAAAAGAGAGAGACGTGGCCGAGGCCGTGCATACAAAGATGGTCGAACTCGGCTACGACGAGGTTTTCTTCGACCGCACGGGAAACGTGGTCGGGCGAATCGGCAGCGGCCCCAAAAAGGTGCTTTTCGACTCTCACATGGACACGGTGGAGGTCAGCGACGCCGAAAAATGGCAGGTTCCTCCCTTCAGCGGGCTCATCGTGGACGGGCGGCTTTACGGGCGGGGCTCGGTGGATATGAAGTCGGCGCTGGCCGCCTCGGTTTACGCGGGAGGCTTCGCGAAGCGATCGGGCCTTTCCGCCGAAAAAACCGTTTACGTGGTGGGGTCGGTCTGCGAGGAATACTGCGACGGGGAAAGCCTTCGAAACCTGTTCATGGAGCGTCATCTGAAGCCGGATTTCGTTGTGATCTGCGAGCCATCCGACAACCGAATAGCCCTGGGACACAAGGGCAAGGCGCAGGTCCGCATCCACACTCACGGCCTTTCCGCCCACGGAGCGGCTCCGGAGAAGGGAATCAACGCGGTGTACGAAATGGCCGAAATCATCCAGCGCGTCGAAAAACTCAATCAGCACCTTTCCCGGGCCGGAGAGAAAACCCCCCACGGGCACGGAACGGTGGTGCTGTCCAATATTTCCTGCGTGAGCGCGTCGCTGAACGCGGTTCCCTCGGAGTGCTCCATTTACCTCGACCGGCGCATGATCCCCGGAGAGACGGAAGAAGACGTCAAAAAGGAAATGGACGGGCTGATCGCCGGAGAGAAAGCCTCCTGGGAGCTGGGAACTCTGGAGTACGCCACCTGGACCGGAACCGAGCTGTACTATGAGCCCCTGCACACGGCCTGGAAAATCGACCCGGATCACGAGCTGACCCGGGCCTGCAACAGAGCTTACGACCGCGTTTTCGGCAAAGCGGGGGAAAAAGAACCCGACCGGTACGACTTCTGGGATTTCAGCACCAACGCCGTGACCCCCGTGCGCCTCGGCATCCCCACGATCGGCTTCGGACCGGGCGATTACCGGCTGGCCCACATGCGGGACGAAAACTGCAGGGCAGACCAAATCGAGGCCGCCTGCCGCTTTTACACCGCCCTGATCGAAGAGATCTGAAATCAGAGGGTGTCGATCTCCAGAACGCAGGCGATCGCCAGTTTAGCCCGTTCGAAAAGCGAGTCCGCCAGGGCGTATTCCCGGTCGGAGTGGTTCCACTCTCCCTTCACGCCCATCTGGTCGATGGTGGGAACGCCGGCGGCGACGGAATAGGCGGAGTCGGACCCGCCTCCCGAGATGACGGCGGAGGGCTCGTCGAAGCCCAGTTCTTTCGAGACCCGGGCCACAAGGGCAAAAAGGCGGTCGTTCCCCGGCGTGCGGGGCATCGGGTCGATTCCGATCCGGCGCGAGAAGGTGGTTTTAGTCCCCTCCACGTGGGTCCGGCCAACGATTTGCGCCATTTTCTGCTCCACTTCGTCGAACTGATCCGGCTCCATGACGCGAACGTCCACCTGAATTTCGGCGTGATCGGGCACCGCGTTGCGAACGACGCCGCCTTTGACGACCCCCACGTTGAAGGTCAGCCCCCGGGAATAATCCGTCAGGGCCTGAATTTCGATGATTTTATGGGCGATCTCCAGAATCGCGCTGCGTCCCTTTTCGGGTTCCCGTCCGGCGTGAACGGCCACGCCCTCCACGGAAATGTCCCAGGAGGCCGTTCCCTTGCGCCCCACCACCAGGGCGTTGCGAACGTCTCCGGTTTCGAAGTTGAAGGCGGCGGCGGCTCCGGCGCATTCCTCCCGGAACACCCGGGCCATGTCGGACTTCGGATGGCCCATTTCTTCGTCTCCCGCCAGCACCAGGCGAATCTGCCGGTCGGAGTATCCCGCCTCCATCAGGGCTTTCGCCGCGTAAAGCTGGATCACGACGCCCCCCTTCATGTCCAGAGCCCCCGGCCCGAAGGCCCTGCCGTCCTCGATTTTGAAGGGGCGCTGAAGGACCGTCCCGCGGGGAAACACGGTGTCGAAATGCCCCATAAAGCACAGGTGGGGTTTTGCCGTCTTTTTGCCAAATGACGCGACAAGCCCGTTTCCGGCCTCGGGGAACTCCAAAATTCGGGCCTCGGCCCCCAGAGACTCCGCTTTCTCCTTCAAAAAGGCCGCAACCCTGTCCACATCCTCACTGAACTGGACGCCGCTTTCCATATTTACCAGTTTTTCCCAGAGCGCAAGCATTTCCTCCCGTTTCGAATCAATAAAATGAAAGGCTTTTCCACGTAAAGCGTCCATTGCGAGACCTCCCTTTTTTTACAAGTATACCGAATTTTTACGGCCATTTTCTGTTTTTATTTTAGTGTTATTATTTTGAATATATCATTATGCGTGTTTTACGGAGTGCCAGCCTCCGCCAATCGTCTAAAATAAGCAATCTGATCCGCGGGATCAGTATTCACTGAAAACATAATTAAATAATTGAAGAAGAAAGGGTGTTTAAAATGAGTAAAATCAGTCTGGCCTCCGTTACACTTGACAGTTCGGATTTCCGCGAGCATTCAGCCTTCTACATCAAGCTTCTCGACGGAAAGATCGTCCACGAGTTCGGGGACCACGGGGTCATGGTGGCGCTTCCCGACACGGGCATATGCCTGAACTTCCAGAACGCGGAGGGCTACGTTCCTCCCGTGTGGCCCGAAGAGCCCGGAAAGCCCCAGCAGATGGAACATCTGGATTTACACGTGGACGACATGGCTGAAGCCGTGAAAAAGGCCCAGGCTCTGGGGGCGAAAAAAGCGCCGGTTCAGTTCGTTCCGGAAATTACGGTCATGCTGGACCCCGCCGGACATCCGTTCTGTCTGTGCCCCAGGTAAAATTATATTCCAGTTACATCGCGGGCGGACGTTTCGCCGGATTTTGCGGGCATTACCGCCCGCGATGCATAATTTTTGAGATCATATGCCATAAACCAAAAACAAGAGCCGTCACACCCAGCGGAACAACCATGTACAAAACCGCATACTCCAGTACAAGATAGAAAAAACGTGTTATTCCAATTTGTCCTGCATAAGTGTATCCGTCCATTTCAGCTGTATTTTCAGCACCTTTTCATACCAGAAATCTCACTCAAAAGATAAAATCTGACGTTTTTTACCTCTCCATGCAAACCAGTTGCCGCCGGAGATGGGACGCCATTTCCCGATAAAGGACGAGCCATCCTCGGACATCGTAAACATGAAATCCCCCGAGGTTCCGCCGGTTTCGAAACACGTGGCCTCTATATCCTCCTCATTTTTGTGCAGAACGCAGCCTGTGGACTCCATCCACGTGCCGGAAAGCACATTTCCTCTGCATGTTCCCACAAGTTTGCCGAAATTGTAGGGATAAGAGCCGACAACGTCGTCGCCGAGCTGGTCCAGAATGAGGGTACCGTAAACCGTATCCCACTCTCCGGACCAGGAATGACGGGCGGCGGCAAGGTCATTAAGGCACCTGTCCTCCGATACGATGCGGGCAAAATCTTCGGAAACCTCGGAAAAAACGTCCACCAGTACAGGGTCGAAGTGGTTCCCCCTGCCGCTCCGGATGGTGCAGGCGGCCTGCTCCAGGGACAGGGCCTTTTTGTACGGCCGCTCTGAAATCAGCGCGTCATAGACGTCGGCAATGGCCATCAGGCGGCCTTCGAGGGGAATTCCGTATTTTTTCAGCCTCGACGGATACCCGGACCCGTCCCATTTTTCATGGTGGGTGCCCGCCATCAGTTCCGCGTGGTGCAGAAACATTCCATCGCCGGTTTCCCTCTTAATGGCTTTTATCGCCGCGACGCCTATGATGACGTGAGTTTTCATGATCTCGAATTCGTCTTTCGTCAATTTGTTCGGTTTATTCAATATGGCGTCGCTTATGGCAATTTTCCCTATGTCATGAAGAGACGCCGAGGCCACCACCGCGTCCAAATCCCAGTTGGATATTTCATCATAATAAATCCGCTTCTCCACCATTTTATTCAGCAAAACGGACAGATATTTCTGGGTGCGCGAAATATGCCCTCCCGTAACGTCATCCCGAAATTCCAGGAGATCCGTTATGATACCAATAACCGCTGTCTGCCATCTGTACAGTCGCTGATCTCTGATACTCGTCATCTCAGACTTTTTATCTGTTGTAAGAACTTTAAGTTCGGTTCCCATCGGAATCTCCTTTTCATATAACCCAAATGTACCAGAAAAAAGGGGCGCGTCTGTCTGGAAGAGGAAGCCATAAACATGAAGATTGAGAAGATGCTGGAGGAACTGATACAAAGCTGCTGCGCCGGCCTTTCGGAGGATGAAGAAAAAATCGCCCCGACTGTGATCTTCTCTTCACCTGCCTTCAGTGACTCGTTATTATAATGCCAATGTTCTGTGTTACCTGCCTGCCTACAAACAAAAATAAATAGCTATTTGCTGATTATTTATATTTCACCAGCCAAAAAAATGAATCAGTTTATTTACTCATCGAAAAGCAGGAGGTTTACCGGATTTCACAAAAATAGTCGCCGCGCGCATAATCTCGCCATTCTTCTGAATCTGCCATCTGACTTGTCCGCCACAGGCTGCGAAACAAAAACTTTCATCAACAGCTCATCCTTTTTACCCAACAAAAAAAGGCCCCTCCGAAGAGGAGCCTGGAGAAACGCAGAATCTCAGCCTCTTATGCATTTACGTGTAAATAAAGTCTCCTGTCTGTGACATACGAGTGCGGCCATCCCGCCTGCCGGCAGGTTCTGGCACATCCGTGTTTTTGAAGGGAAGCGGTATTGTATGAACTCTGACAAACGGCATTCTGCCTTCCTCCGTTTTTCCGTTCCAGATTTTTCTTTCGCAATTCACTTCAGTGAACGAATAGAACTTTCATCCAAGCCAGTATACTTCCTAACTGTTTCGGCAGGAACTCCATCGGCGAGCATTGAACGCGCGACTTCAAATTTCCCCTCTTCCCTGCCATATTCTCTGGCATCCCGGATATGGATATCCCGTACAACTTCGCTAATCGGTTTAAACTCCATCTTCCATGCCTCCTTCACCTTCTGGTCGATGTCGGCTTCATCTATCTGCAGTAAGCGGTACGCGAATCTGCGGAACGACCACGCTTTTTCCCCGCTCCAGTTTTTTGTCCTTATCAGGTCGAGAAGTTCAAGTGAATACGCCCCGCGTTTTGACGCTTCTCTTTTCGCCTCAATCATCCTCTTCCCAGCCAGAATTGCAAGAGCGAAATCGCGTTCGTCGCGTTTCAATTCTTCCGCGTCGGCTCCGTTCACACTGTAGACGTTGAACCGGAATCGCACCGACGTTCCCTCCCACTCTCTATAATACGTATTTACCGGCCTTATTTTTCCTGTATAAATCGCGAGCGACGTGACTGGAACCGCGTATTTATCGCTGACGCGATAATAACTTTGAAAAATACGAAGAGGTAGTTCCTCAGCCTTCCTGTCCTGTTGTTCAATGAGGAAAATCGCGCGGGAAACGTTGCTGTTCACCAAAGGGAGCGACAGGCACAAATCCGAAGTGCGCTTTCTTTTGTTGGATTTTCCTCCGATGACCGTATGTTCAGGATTGATGGCTTCCGGTTCTTTTGAATAATCCCTCTTCGCAGCAAGACTCGGCATGAAAAACGAAATTGCGTCGTCGACATTTTCGTTGATGACGTCCTTCCAACTCTGATCAATCCATTGCTCGCTCATGTAAGCCGCGCTTCTCCTTTCATGAGGTATTATATCAACTCCGGCGCATTATTGTCCTGCTTTTTCCTCCTGATATCACGATACGTTCATCTACTTTCATCTATCCCATCTGTATCCCGCCTGCCGGCCAGTATTGCGCAGTATTGCCGATTATTCGCGGGGCTGCATTGTCCGGCTCACGACGTACGCTATAATTGACGTGAAACGTAAAATTATGGTTCGCTGCCGGATATGATGCCTGTGCTTTTTCTGAAGGAGGGGAATTTTTATGAAACGTTACCTGTGCAGGATATGCGATCAGGAGTTCGAGGAAAAAGACGCCGCGCGCGACTCGACGGGAGGACTGTGCTGCCCCGTCTGCGGAGCGCCCTCCAGTATGCTGGCCCTTTTGGAGACCGACCCCGCCCCGGAGGAGACGGAGGAAAAGGCGCCCGACGCCGCGGCCTCTCCCCTGGCCTACGTTCTGCCACGGCAGGATCCCTCCTGCCGATACATGGACGATATCCACGCCATGGCCCTGACCGGACAGACCCTCATCGGCGCCATGGGGACCCAAATGACGATGCCGGGCTGGGACGAAATCCTTCTGCTGGGGGCGCAGCTGAACCCCTTCCCTCTGGACGAACACGCCCCCGTGGACACGGAAACCGTGATCGGGCCCAGGGCCGCAAAACCCATGATCCTCCAAAACCCCGTTTATATTTCACACATGTCCTTCGGGGCCCTTTCCAAAGAGGCGAAAATTGCCCTGGCCCGAGGCAGCGCCCTGGCCAAAACTGCCGTTTGCAGCGGAGAAGGGGGCATTCTGTCGGAGGAGATGTCCGAAGCTTACAAATATATTTTCGAATACGTGCCCAACCTCTACAGCGTCACCCCTCACAATCTGCAAAACGCGGACGCCATCGAGATTAAAATCGGCCAGGGGACAAAACCGGGCATGGGCGGGCATCTGCCGGGCAGCAAGGTCACGGCGGCAATCGCGGCCGCCCGGGACAAACCGGAAGGGCGGGACATCATCAGCCCCTCCCGCTTCCCGGGAATCGACTCCAAAGAGGATTTGAAAGCCCTCGTTCAGCGCCTGAGAGACGAGTCCGGCGGTCGCCCCATCGGGATCAAAATCGCCGCGGGGCACATCGAGCGGGACTTGGAGTTCTGCGTGTTCGCCGCCCCGGATTTCATCACCATCGACGGACGGGGAGGAGCCACGGGAGCCAGCCCGAAACTGCTTCGGGACTCCACCAGCGTCCCCACGGTCTACGCCCTCTGCCGCGCTCGAAAATATCTGAATGAACAGAAGAGCGACATTTCTCTGGTCATAACCGGCGGACTGCGGGTCTCGCCGGACTTCGCAAAGGCGCTGGCGCTGGGGGCCGACGCGGTCGCCATCGCCACAGCCGCGCTGATGGCCGCGGGCTGCCAGCAGTATCGAATCTGCGGAAGCGACCGATGCCCGGTGGGCGTGGCCACTCAGGACCCGGAACTGCGAAAAGCCTTTTCCATCGAAAGCGCGGCCCAAAGAGTCGCGAACTTCCTGAACGTGACGCTGGAGGAGCTCAAAACTTACGCGCGCATAACCGGCCATCCCCGCCTGCATGACCTTTCTTTGGACGACCTCGTCACTGTCAGCAGCGAGATTTCCGGTCACACCTGCATCCCCCACGCCTGACGGGGCCGCGAAAGCGGGAAAAATTCGAGGCACTCCGCCACCGGCCGGGGATTTTCGCGCCCCGGCCCTGTTTTGAAAAACAGGCGGCGACTACAGACCGTCCTTTTCAGATTCAGAGGTTTTGCCCCTCGTGCAGAGCAGCCACACCGCCAGCACCGCCAAGGGCAGAACGCAATGCCAGTGACTCGACAGAAATTCCCACATTTCCTTCACCTCCGGGTTATACATCTCCTGCGGAAAAAATCTATCAGAAAAATTTGTAAAAATTGTGCAGACGAACAGAAATTTCAGGGAAAATTCAACAGAAAGTCTCCATGATCCGAAGGATGGATTATGCGGGGGTTGGATGGAGGTTGGATGGAGGTTGTATAATAGTTTTCAGAGAGAGTGTTGTTCGACTGTGGAGTGAGTGTAAAGTTACGCGAGGCGAGAGGCTTTTCACGAGAAGAGGAGGGATGAGAAATGAAGGTCAAACGCCCGGGGCGCAGGTGGCGCAGGTATGAAAATCAGGGTGAACTGATCGACATCGACACGTATTACAGTCTGGTTTCGACTTCGTTGTTTCCCCATCTTGCAGTTGCCTCCGGAGCCCTTTCCATTCCGGTGGAATTTCTGAAAAGACAGAGGATAGCGGAGCTGGGGCTGTAAAGGACTCGAACAGCGAGTCAGGGCTTCAGAGGTTCTCTGAAGCCCCTTTTTTGTCCCCGCATACCGGCAGATCCCAATCTCATACCAATTTGAAATAAAAGGCCTAATGAAGAAACTAAGCGACTCACACAACTCTCTGCGTTCGCTGGTTCGCTGCTTATAAAGTTAGAATAGCTAAAAGCAGTGATATTCAAACATTAGCTTCTTCATTAACGCTCGGTTGAAAGCAAATTGGTATCAGGCGCAAATCCCGGACCCATACATTGACAAGTTCAGGTCCATTTTCTAAACTGTGTGAAAATTATTGTAAACCCAATACGAATTGAGGGGGATCTTTATGGAAACTGTTGAAGCCGGTATTCTTTCGCTTATTCCGCCGCTGCTTGCCATCGGGCTGGCGCTCCTGACCAAAGAGGTCATTTTCAGCCTTATGACGGGGATCCTCACGGGCATTGGGATTTATGTCTTCAAGGCCGGCCTGGGAATGGAGGGTTTTCTGCCCGTGATCGTCAGGGTTTTTATCGAAAACCTGAGCAAGAACGCGGCGATGATTCTTTTCCTTGCCCTGCTGGGGGCTCTGGTCGCCCTGATTGCCCGGGCGGGAGGCGCGCGCGCTTATGGAAACTGGGCTGCGGCAAAACTTTCCACAAAACGGAGCGTGTCTCTGGTGACGGCGCTTCTGGGAATCATCATTTTCATCGACGATTATTTCAACTGTCTGACTCTTGGGGCGGTGATGCGGCCCGTCACGGACAAGCAGGGAATTTCCCGGGAAAAACTCGCCTACATCATCGACTCCACCGCCGCGCCGGTCTGCGTCATCGCGCCGATTTCGTCCTGGGCTGCCGCGGCGGCGGGCTACTTCCCGGCCGAGGCGGGAATCAGCGGAATGCAGGCTTTTGTGATGTCGATTCCGTTCAACCTCTACGCGCTGCTGACCCTCTTTATGGTGGCGTGGATAGCGGCCCGCAGAAACGCCGACTTCGGTCCCATGCGGCTGGCAGAAGAGCGGGCGGCGCGAAACGGTCCGGAAGGAGGGGCTGTCACTTCCGTCGGCGACGAAATATCGAGCCTTCCGGTTTCCGAGCATGGCAAAGTCCACGATCTGGTCTGTCCCGTTTTGTTTCTGGTCGTCGTCTGCGTTCTGGCGATGCTCTACTACGGCGGGTTCTGGAGCGGCAAGGGCGTTTCTCTGGTGGACGCCTTCGCCAACACGGACGCCAACAGCGCTTTGACCATGGGCGGTCTCACGTCGCTGATCATGGTCTTTTTCTTTTACGTCCCCCGGGGGCTGATCTCGTTCAAGGACTTTTTCGCCACCATCACCATCGGCGTTAAATCAATGGTTTCGGCAATGATCATCCTCACCCTCGCCTGGACCATCGCCGCTGTCTGCAAGGAGATGCTGGACACCGGAACCTACATCGCCTCCCTCATCACCCGCTCCAACCTGCCGGTGGCCCTGATTCCGGCGCTTATGTTCCTCGCGGCCTGCGTCATCGCGTTTTCCACAGGGACGGCCTGGGGAACTTTCGGCATTTTGATACCCATCACGATCACCGTTTGTTATAAAGCCGCTCCGGCCTTTTCGATCCCGACTCTGGGCGCGGTGATGGGAGGCGCGGTTTTCGGCGACCACTGCTCGCCCATATCCGACACGACGATCCTCTCGTCCACGGGCGCGGGCTGTGCCCACATCGACCACGTTTCCACCCAGATTCCCTACGCCTTTACCGTGGCGGCGGCCTGCTTCGCGGGTTATCTGGTCGTGGGGCTGACCCTGGGCAACGGCGGCCTGAGCGCGGCGCTGGGGCAAACCGGCGGCGCGGCGCTGGTCAACCTTTCCAGCCTCCTGAGCCTGCCGGCGGCGTTTGTGCTGCTTCTGGGGCTGCTCCTGATTCTGCCGGCAATAGCGGGAAAACACAGGCCCGACTGAAAAAACGCAATTTCACAGCGGATTGCGTAAGGGCGTCAGGCTCTGGCGGGAAGCGCGGTTTTGCCGGTTTTGCTTAACTCCGAAGGCTCCTGCAGCTGGAAGCGGCCCAAAACCTCCATAAGCTGTCGGGCGTGGTCGCTCATGACCTCGGAGCGGTCCGTCACGCCCTGAACGGACTGGGCCGTTTCCTCCGCCGTGCGGCGAATCTGCTCGACTTTATCCACCGTTGCCATGGTGGCCTTCGTGAGATGGTCGATGGCCTCGGCGACCTCTTTTCCGGAGCCGGCCTGGGCCTGCGCCACAGCCGCGATGTTTTGTATGGAGCCGTTGGCCTTGTTGATCTCCCTCAGGGCTCCGGCCAGCTTTTTCTGGGCTTCGTGGGCGTGGTCCAGAGTGTCGTTCAGCAGGCGATCCGCCTCGGTGGTGGCGCTGATGCTTTCCCGGGCGTCGTTCTGGAGCTCCAGAATGGTTTTGTCCACGCTCTTGGCCGCCCGACCGGATTCCTCCGCCAGCTTCCGGACCTCCTCCGCCACCACGGCAAAGCCCCGTCCCGCCTCTCCGGCTCGGGCCGCCTCAATGGCCGCGTTCAGGGCCAGAAGGTTCGTCTGGTTCGCGATGTTCGTGATCACCGACACGAAGCTGCTGACGTTCTTCACCGATTCCACCAGCCGCTGAAGTTTTTCCGCGTTTTCCTTGGAATTTTTGCCCACTTCGCGCATCCCGATGATCACGCCGCCCACCTTCTGGACGGCCTCGGCGGAGACCTTCGTCGTCATGGCGATGAAATCGGCGCTCTCTTTGGCGGATTGAGCCATGGCCTCCACTCCCGCGCTCACCTTTTCCACGCTGACGTTGCTCTGCTCCAGCGCCGTCGCGTTGCCCTGGCTGAGGGCGGTGATCTGCTCGATGGAGAGTTTGATCATCTCCATGGATTTATCCGTTTCCTCCGCGATGGAGGCGAGGGAGCCCGCTCCCTCCGTCAGCTCGTCCGCCACGGAAATGACCTGCTTCATGACGTCCTCCTGAGAGGAAACCATGTCGCACAGCACCGTGGAGAGGTTCCCCATTTCGTCCCTGCTGTCGTAGCTGAAATCCTCCCGCCGGACGGTCAGGTCGCCCTCCTGAAAGCGCCCCGCCAGAGTCACGATTCTGGACAGAGGTCGGGTGATGCTGCGGGAAATGACGAAGGCCAGAACCAGACCCAGCACAAAAATCGCCACCGCGCAGGAAATCAGAAGTATTATGGAGGAATGGACGTTCTCCACGTTCTCTTTGGCCACCGTGTCCACCCGCTCCATGGCCAGTTTGCCGAGGTTTGCGGATTCCGTGCTGATGGTCTGCCACTGAGGGGCGCGGCCGTCGGCCACCGACGCCATTTCCACAAAGGTGCCAATCTGCAGCTTTAAATCGTTTTCATAGGAAAGGAACGTGGAGACCATCCGATCCAGAAGCTCCAGCTCCTGAGGCTGGTCCGAAATGGCCTTCAGCTCCTCGAAACTTTTTTTGATGGGGGGAGTCATGTCGAGAATCGCGCTCATGGCTTTCGTGTTGTTGGTGAGGGCCGCCCTGTACATGGCCAGACGCACGTTCTGGAGCGCCGTGGCGATTTCCGTGGTCATGCGGTAAGCCTCCGCCCGCCTCTCGATTTCCTCCCCGCTGCCGCCGCTTTGCGCGGCCTTTTTCAGCGACTCGTAAAAAAGCGGAGTGAACTGTGCGGTAACGGCGGAGAGCTCCCCTCCCGACTTGCTCTGAGCGTTGAAATTCGCCATTTTTTTGCCGAGAAGGGCGATGGTTTTTTCGATGGAGGCTTCATATTGTGTGTAGGCGGGAAGCACCTTCGTCTGGAAGGCTTTGGGCGTTTGAAGGTCCGGATTGGCCTTCCCCGCCGCGATGAGCCGGGCGTTGGCGTCCTGAACGCTCTTCAGATCGGCTTTCACTTCCTCTATTGCCGCTTTTGTTTCGTCGGTAGTCTCCGCGTTCTGGAGCCGAAGCGTGGACAGAGCCAGCCTGGACAGACTTCGATCCACCTGAGTGGCGATCGCCACCGTGGGAACAACCGTTTGACTGACGGCGTAACTTTCACTCCTGACGAACGACAGATCGGACCAGGTAACGACCACCGCCGCCAAAAAAATGAACAGCAACATGCCAAAACCGAGAAGCAGCTTAAAACCCAGTCTTAAATTCCTCCACACAGTTTTACTCCCCCTCCAGATGTTTACCGGACCTTTTCAACAAAACAGTTCCTGATTATGTAAATTACAAATTTTTCAAATATCCACACTCTTATATTCTATTTTACATGCATTACAACAACAAAACAATGCAATATTGGTATAATATGCAGGCAGTAGAAGAGATAAAGAGACGAGGCCTGTTCAAATGAAGCCTGTTCAAATGGAGGAAGCAATTAATGGAAACGGTCATGATCCTCAATGAGGTCATTCACAAATACGTCTGGGGAGGGCCCATGCTGGTTCTCCTCGTGGGGACGGGCGTTTATCTCACGTTCCTGCTGAGGGTTCCGCAGTTCCGCTATTTCGGGGCGGTCTGGAGGGAAATTTTCGGCAAAAGGGAAAGGGAAAAAGGCTCCGGCATCTCCTCCTTCGGGGCGATGGCCACGGCGGTGGCGGCCACGGTGGGGACGGGCAACATCGCGGGGGTCGCCACGGCCCTGCACCTGGGCGGCCCGGGGGCGCTGGTGTGGATGCTGATTTCCGCCCTTTTCGGCATGTGCACCAAATTTGGAGAAGTCGCGCTGGCCGTTCACTTCCGGAAAAAAGACGAAAACGGTCACTGGCGGGGGGGCACCATGTACATTCTGGAGCACGGAGCGGGGCAGAAGTGGCTGGCCGTCCTCTTTGCGATATGCGCCTTTCTGGCCTCCTTCGGCATCGGCGCGGCGGTGCAGGCGAACTCCACGGCGGAGGGGCTTCAAATGGGTTTCGGCCTGGATCCCCTCTGGAGCGGAATCGGTCTGGCCTTCCTCACGGGGCTGGTCATCGTCGGCGGAATCCGGAGCCTCGCCACCGTGACCACGTATCTGGTTCCCTTCATGGCGCTCTTTTATATTGCGGGGGCCTCCATCGTTCTGGTTCGAAACGCCGCCATGATCCCCGCCGGCATCGCCTGGGCGGTTCGAAGCGCCTTCGGAGATCCCGCCGCCGTGCCCGGCGCTCTGGCGGGCTGGACGGTTATGGAGGCCGTCCGGAAAGGGGTCGCCCGGGGAGTCTTTTCCAACGAGGCCGGATTGGGCTCCGCTCCCATGGCCCACGCGGCGGCGGACGTGGATCACCCCGTTCGTCAGGGGCTTTACGGCATCTTCGAGGTCTTTATGGACACATTCGTCCTCTGCTCCATGACGGCCCTCGTCATTCTCACCACGGGGACTTTGTCCGCAGACGGCGCCGGACTGACGGGGTCGGCCCTTTCGCTTTACGCCTTCGAAATCGGGCTGGGATCCATGGGAAAGGTGATTCTGTCCATCGGGCTCAGTCTTTTCGCCTTCACCACCATCCTGGGCTGGTACTGGTATGCGGAGACGGCGGCCACCTACCTGCTGGGGACGTGGTTCACCCCCGTCATGAAAATACTCTGGATCGTCCTGATCCTGCTGGGGGCCTCCGGAAGCCGGATTCTGGGGACGGACGCCGAGGCATTCCTCGCGTCTCTATGGAATCTGGCGGACACCCTGAACGGGCTAATGGCCATCCCCAACCTGATCGGGCTGCTGTTGCTCTCAGGAGTTCTGCGCAAGCTCGTAGCCGAATTCGACGCCAGGCGCAAAACCGGCGAAATCGAGCTGTAGTATGACCTCAAATACAAAAAGTCTCAAACAGCGGAGCCGTCCATGTTTTCGCTCAGTTCATGAGAGCGCGGATGTCATCCATCGGGATACCGGTGTTCCGCGCCACAACTTCAGGCGGTATACCGTCAGCGAGAAAATTTTTAGCGATCTCAAAAGCCTTTTCCTGTTTGCCCTCTTCCCGCCCTCTTGCTGTATAAACGCGCTCGAACATGGATATATACATCTCTCTATCCTCCCTGTTCATGATCAATTTTTCCTGATAATCGACTATCCGCTCCACATAGTCTCTATTCGTCAGGTTCAGCAGATAGTTCACCGCCTCCAGTATAACCCGTTTGTCGTGGGGATTCCATCCCTTCCCGTTCCAAAGGTCCGAAATGCCCCTGAGGTAACGGAACTTTTCTCCTTCGTCACTGCCGCTTTTGACGGCGCACTTCGCGGCGTAAAGCACGAGCCCCACCCGGCTGTCTCCGGCAAGAAGCTCCTCATCGTCCGTTTTCAAAAGAAAGACGTTTTTGTACTCGTAGGACACCTTCACGCCGAACAATTCCGAACGGTAGGAGGTCTTCTCGCGTTTCGGCCTGTTCGCGGTGAGCACGGCGATCCCCACGGGTTCCTTCCGGCGTTCGAGAAAAATCGCGCTTCGATACCGCATCATGCGGGTGGGCAGGTCCTCTCCGCCCTCTCCCTGTATTTCCACGTGGCAAAGCACAAGCTCCTCGTTCCCGTCTTTGAGATGAATCTCGGCCAGCATATCGAGGCGGTTCATCCCCCCTTCAAGGTCGAACGTCACTTTTTCGAGCTCTTTATCGAGAGATTTGACGGGAATATCTCTGTCGGCGGCTTCATGGAGCGCGGGCAGGAAAATCCGCAGGGCCTCCCAGAAGTAATCTTTTAGAACTTTTTTAAATAAATTATCATAATCCAAGCGTTTTACATGATCGATGTCATCGTCCAACAAATATCATTCCTACGTAAAAACATTTCATAAAATTATATCACGTGAACTTCACGAAATAGTGGTTTTAAGCAAACGGGTGATCCTGTCCTTCCTGAATCTCAAAGCTTATGGCAAAAGGGGCAAAAGCTCCACTTTGATATGATGTTTGAGGGCATATTGGAACGCCGCTGAACCCTCGGCCAGGCGCAGAGTCAGGCTGCCGCAGCCCGAAAATGCTCCGCTGCCGATGGTCGTGACGCTCTCCGGAATTGTGACGCGGGTCAGGCTTCCGCAGCCGTTAAACGCCCCGCCGCCGATGGTCGTGACGCTCTTCGGGATCGTAACGCGAATCAGGCTCCTGCAGCCACTGAACACCCACCCGCCAAGGGTCTCAACCCTCTTCGGAATCTCGACGCCGGCCAAATGGTCGCAGCCAAAAAACGCGCCATCGTCAATGGTCGTGACGCTCTCCGGAATTGTGACGCGGGTCAGGCTGCCGCAGTCGCTGAACGCGCCGCGGCCAATTTTCGTGACGCCCTCCGGAATCACGTAGCTCGTATTGCCGTTTCCGCCCGGATATCGAACCAAAATCGTCCTGTTTTTGTTGAACAGCACCCCTTCTGTCGATGAAAAATGATTGTTATTTCTGCCTGCCGCAATTGACGCCAATGAACGACAGTTATAAAACGCCAGTCCGTCAATCGCCGCGACGCCATCCGGGATGACGATGCGAGGCAAACTGCTGCACCCGGAAAACGCGCCAATATCAATCGTCGTGACGCCGTCCGGGATCGTGATGCAGGTCAGACTGCTGCAATCTTCAAACGCGCCGCGGCCAATCCTCGTGACGCTCTCCGGAATCGTGACGCGGGTCAGGCTCCTGCGACCCTCAAAGGCGCTTTCGCCGATCGCCGTAACCCCCTCCGGGATGACGACGACTTCCTGTGTCAGCCTGCGAGCCTCTTCTTTGGTCAGTATTCTTTCAGTCGATGACATATCAAAATCTCCATATAATGCAATTTCATCATAATACAATTTCCACATACAATTACATTCCCGCGCAGAACAGGTTTTCACGTTCCTGCGGTCTGCGCGGGTACATTATATTGAGCCGCCAAAGAAACTAAAACCCGCGTTTTTCTGAGAGCCGTTCCGTCAAAAAAGCCGTCCACTGATCGATCCCCTCGCCCGTGGTCAGGTTCAGCTCAATGATGGGGCTTTTGGGGTTGAGGCTTTTCACATCCCGCAAAAACGCTTCTTTGTTGAATTTAACATAAGGCAGCAGGTCCGTCTTCGTCAAAAGTACAGCTTTTGCCTGTGAAAAAAGCAGAGGGTATTTGACCGGTTTGTCCGCTCCCTCGGGGACGCTGGCGACGGCAACCTTGAAATCCTCGCCGATGTCGAACTCCGCCGGGCAAACCAGATTTCCCACGTTCTCGACGAAAAGCGCTTCCACTTTATCCAGACAAAGAGAGGACAGGGCTTTTTCGATGGTATGAGCTTCGAGGTGACAGTCCCCTTTCGTGTTGATCTGAAGCGCCTCGATTCCCGCAGCCGCCAGACGCTCGGCGTCTCTCGAAGTTTCAATGTCTCCCTCGATCACGGCGAAGGAAAATCCGGCGTTCTTTGCCGTTTGTTCCAGCAGCGTCGTTTTTCCGCAGCCGGGAGACCCGATGATATTCACCGAAAGAATTTTTTTGTCCTTCAGCATCTGCCGAATCCGCTTTGCGTATTTTTCGTCCGCTGCCATAACCGCCTGCTGAATGGTGACGATTTCACGCATGTTCCAAAACCCCTTTCTCCGTGTTCCCTGCTCTGTGTTCCCGCCGAATTTTGTTCTTCGTTCAGGTCAGGCTGTTCATTATGGTAACACGTTTCA
>JAISUO010000049.1 GCA_031272035.1 Synergistaceae bacterium | reverse complement strand
GCCTGATGAAGAAACTAAGCGACTCACGCGGCTCATACTTCACCGGTTCGCTGCTTATAAAGTTAGAATAGCTAAAAGCAGTGATATTCAAACATTAGCTTCTTCATTAACGCTCGGTTAAAAGCAAATTGGTATCATTCTTCAAGGAGGATTTCATGAAGAAAATTTATCTGAAATTCGTCAGGTGTCTTTTCGTTTTTGAAACGGCGATGGCCGCATTCGGACTGCTGTTTGCCACTTTTACCATCATGGCGCAGATTCTGAACCGCTACTGGCTCCATTTTCCGGTGATCTGGCTGGCGGACGTGTCCCTTTTCGTTTACGTTTTCTGCGCCTTTTTCGCTATCCCGCTGGCCACCGGACAGGACTCCCACATCAACGTGGACGTCTTCACCTCTTTCGCCGTCAAAGGGGAAAAAGCCAAAAAAGTGGTCAAAATACTCATCAATCTTCTGTGCCTGACTTTTTTGTGCCTGCTGTTTCCGGTTTTCTACGCTTATTTTCTGCGTGCCATCAAATACCCCGAATGGGCGACTCTCGTCACCTGGCTGAACACCAGCTGGATGATCGAGGCTCTTTTTGTCGCGTTCGTCCTGAACATCTTTCACATGTTCCATAACACGGTCGCGCAGATTCTGAGTCTGTGCGGAATTTCGGAAGGAGGCGCCGGCAAATGAGCGCAGGACTCATCGTCGCCCTTGTGACATTTCTGGGAGGGCTTATCTGCAGCGTGCCTCTGGGGTGGCTTTTTCTGGGCGCGCCGCTGTTCGGCTCTCTGGCGGACGGGGTCAGTTTCGCTTTCATTCCGATGACTCTGTACCACGCCATGAACAATTCCACCATCCTGGGCATAGCGGTTTTCGTTTACGCGGGCAGCCTCATCTCGGACGCGGGACTGGCTGACCGGATCGTTCGATTTTCCTACGCGCTGGTGGGGCGGGTGAGAGGCGGCATGGCGCTGGTGGGCGTCGTCGCGGCCGTTTTCATGGGAGCCCTGACGGGGTCTTCCGTGCCCGTCATCTCCGCGCTCATTCCCCTTCTCGTGCCCCGTCTGAAGAAGTACGGCTACGCCCCCAGATATACCACCGCCGTTCTCTGCTCCTCCAGCTTTCTGGGTTATCTCATTCCTCCCAGCGTGCCGGCCCTGATCTACTGCCTTCTGACTCAGCAGTCCATCGCGGCGCTGTTCCTGTCCACGGTGTTTCCCGGCCTCCTTCTGGCCCTGGGGTACGGCATCCTGAACTACTTCATCTGCCCGAATTACGTGATGCCCGAGTTGATCTCGGCGGAAGTGGCGGCGGAAATGAGCCGGAACCAGGAAATCGAGGCCGGCGGCGGCAGGCTCAAAGAGCTCCTGAGCGCCACCTGGTCCGCCCTTCCCGCTCTGGGATGTCCCGCCCTGATTCTCACCAGCATTTACGGAGGGCTCTGCACGCCCAACGAAGCCGGCGCGCTGGCCGTGGGCTATTCCCTGTTCGTTGGTTTCTTCGTCTATCGGGAGCTGACGATTAAAAAATGGTGGAAAGCGACTTACCACACGGTGATTTCTCTGGGAGTCATCGCCATTCTGGTGTTGGGCGGCACGGTTTTCGCCCGCTATCTGACCAAGCAGGGAGTCGCTCAGCAAATGACGAGCTTTATGCTGGGGCTGTTCCACGGCAAATACATGATTCTGCTGGCGGTGAACCTGCTTTTCCTCTTCATGGGGATGTTCATGGAGGCCATACCCATCATGCTTCTGGGCGTTCCCCTGGTGATGCCCCTGATGCAGGAACTGGGCGTCAACATGGTTCACCTGGGCGCCATGATTATCGTGAACGTGGGATTGGGGGTCGTGACCCCGCCCTTCGCCATGTCGATCTTCATCGGAAGCCGACTTTCCGGCTGCGGTTATGGCGAGCTGGTGCCGATCATGATGAAGTTCCTTCTGTTCGTGGGCATACCGGTGCTGCTCCTGACCGCCTACCTTCCCGTCCTGTCCTGCTGGCTTCCCGAGGTCATGCTGGGCTCCATGGTCGTAGGCCCCTGGTAGATCGCAAACGGGCAGAGTGTGAAAGAGAGTGAAACGACGTGTATGATTTCGCTGTTAGAAACGTCCAGGTGTACGACGGAACGGGAAACCCGCCCTTCAGGGGCGACGTGGCCGTACAGGACGGAAAGATCGCGGACATCGGGCGTTTGAAAAAAGGGGACGCCCGCGACTCCGTGGATGGAGGCGGGCTGACCCTGTGTCCCGGTTTCGTCGATATTCACAACCACCTGGACATGGCGGCCCTGGGGCTTCCCTTCATGCACAGCCACACCCTGCAGGGGGTGACCACCTCCCTGACGGGCAACTGCGGGCTGTCCATGGCGCCTTTGTCCGACTCCACGCGAGACCTGGCCCGGCAGTATCTTTCGCCCTTCATCCCCTCCGCCGTGGAAAGCGACTGGGCCTGGAACGGGTTCGGGGAATTTCTGAAGAGGCTGGAGGACACGGGCCTTGGACACAACATCGCGAGCTTGGTGGGGCAGGGAACCATCCGCATCGCTGTGAAGGGGTTCGACGCCTCTCCGGCCACGGAAGAGGAAATGACGGCCATGAAGACCCTGCTGCGTCAGAGCCTGAACGACGGGGCTTTCGGCCTCTCCAGCGGTCTCATTTATCCTCCCGGGAGCTTCACCGAAGACGCGGAACTGGAGGAACTGGCCTCCGTGCTGGCGGAGTACGGCGCGTTGTACGCCACCCACCTGCGCAGCGAGGGAGGAAAGCTGACGGAGTCCGTGGAGGCCGCGCTGAATCTGGGACGAACAAACGGCGTGAGGGTGGAAATCTCTCACCACAAGGCCACGGGACGCTACAATTGGGGCAAGCTGCGCCGAACCCTGCGTCTGATGGAACTGGCGCGGGAAGAGGAAATCGACGTCTGTTGCGATATTTATCCCTATACGGCCGGCTCCAGCACCATCACCATGTGCCTGCCCCCTTTCGCGCTGGAGGGAGGCGTCCAGCGCGCGCTTTCGCGCCTTTCCGACCCCGCCGAACGGGAGAAAATCCGACGGGAGTTCAAAAATCCCGCCTGGGAAAACAACGTGGTGAGAAACTGCGGGATGGAGAACATCGTGATTTGCTCCGCCCCGTCCCGTCCGGACATTCAGGGCAAAACTCTGAGGGACCTGCTGGAAACGCCGGAGGCGGGAGACCCTTACGAGGCGTTCATGGATTTGCTGGCCGAAATACGCTGCAACGCCACAATAGCGCTTTTCGCGGTGGACGAGGAGGAGATGGAGTGGGGCCTGACGCACCCGCTGTCCTCGGCGGCGTCGGATGCCTGGGCCATGTGTCCCGAACTTGGAGGGCGGCCTCATCCCCGCGCTTACGGAACCTTTCCGCGCTTCCTGCGCCGGTTCGCCCTGGATTCCCATTTGCTCTCGCTGGAAAACGCCATCCGCAAGATTACGTCTTTGCCCGCGTCCCGCATCGGCCTTTCCGACAGGGGACTTATCAAAAAAGGCTGCTGGGCGGACCTGGTTCTCTTCGACCCGAAGTCGCTCAGGGACAAAGCCTCTTATGACGATCCTCACCGTTATCCCGAGGGCATCGAAATGGTGCTGGTCAACGGTCGTGTGGCCGTGGAACGCTGTCAGATACGCGAAGAAAAGGCGGGGCGCGTCCTGCGAAGAACAAGTCAGCAGTCATGTTGAAAAAAACCTTGAATCGACTCGAACCAACTCGAACCGAAAGGAAGGGCAAATATGACCGATTCGAAAAATAGAAAAAAACTGGGTTTTCAAACTCGCTCCGTGCATGAAGGGAACGGCATCGACAGGGAAACGGGGGCTCTCCGCAGACCGATCACCATGGCCAACTGCTACGCTCTGCCCTATGACCCCTCCAGCGTCGATTGGAGCACCTCCAAAGAGGCCATATATGCCCGTAATGGGAACGCAAATCAGAAATTTTTGCAGGAAAAAATCGCTTCTCTGGAGGAGGGCGAGGACTGCGTGGTCCTGGCCACCGGAGTGGCGGCTTTGTGGGGCGTTTTTTTCACGACCCTGAAGACGGGGGATCACGTGGTGGTTTCGGACAGCACCTATATCGGGGCGTACCGTCAAATGCACCAGCTTCTGCCGGAGAAATACAACATTCAGACAACGCTGGTGGACAGTCGGGACCCCGAAAACGTCAGAGCGGCTCTTCGTCCCGAGACAAAGCTGGTCCACATCGAAACGCCCTCGAACCCCCTCACGAAGATCAGCGACATACCGGCCATAGCGAAAATCGCCCACGACGCGGGAGCGCTTCTGTCCGTGGACAACACCTTTGCCTCGCCTTACAACCAGCGTCCCATGACTTTGGGGGCGGACCTGTGCGTGGAAAGCCTGACGAAGTACATTAACGGCCACGGCGACGCGCTGGGCGGCGCTGTCATCGGCCCCTCGAACCTGCTCCATAAGATCCGCCGGGAAGCCATGATCAACACGGGCTGCGCCATCAGCCCGTTCAACGCCTGGCTGATCATGCGAGGCACGGTGACGTTTCCGTTCCGTATGCGTCAGCACAATCAAAGCGGCCTGACGGTGGCGAGGTTCCTGGAGGGTCATCCCGCGGTCCGTTTTGTGGCCTATCCCGGACTGGAAAGCCACGCCGGTCACGAACTGGCGAAAAAACAAATGTCAAACGGCTTCGGGGGCATGATGTCTTTCGGCCTGAAGGCGGACCACGACGCCCACTGCCGCTTTGTCAGCCATCTGCAGATCATCACCTCCGCCATGTCTCTGGGGCATGACGAAAGCCTCATCGTCTTTAATGGCGAGCAGGACGAACGTCAATACCTGTATCCCGAAGAATTTCACGCCGGATTCTTCCGGTTGAGCGTCGGTCTGGAGGATACGGAGGATCTCATTGAGGACATCCGCCAGGCTCTGGAAAAAGCCGGGCTTTAAGGAGATGTGAAAATATGAACCGCACAGTGTCTGTCATAGCGGGGACTCCTGTCGATACCAAAATGGGCATGGACCTGCTTTCCAGAAACGGTTTTACCGGAATCCCGACGGCCACCGCTTCCAGCGGGCCGGAGCAGTTCGACCTTCAGACGTATCATCGGGATCGGCTGCAAAAGATCACTCTGGACGCGATTTGCGCCGCCGCGGATAAAGGCGGAAAGGCCGCGATGATTTACTGCAATTCTTTGTCGGCGGCGCTGGACCTCGCGGACCTGAGGGCGAAGTCCCCTCTGAAAATCGTCACGCCTTTGGACGCCCATGCCGAAATCGCCCGAAAACACAAATACGCGGGGGTTCTGGCGGTTTCCGCCCAGTCCGCCTGCGGCCTGGAGCTGGCGTACTACGGGGCGAACCCCGACATGCTGGTCATCAGTTGTTCCGTAAGGTCCGTCATAAAGGGAATTGAGGCGCATAAGCCTCCCCTGGAGCTGGTCGAAAAAATGGGGCTGATCGAAATCTGCGAGGGCATGGCCAAAGTCGGAGCCGAGTGTATTGCGCTGGGCTGCACGCACCTGCCCTACATCGAGCGCGAGCTGGCCGCGCGAATATCCATTCCGGTGGAGAACCCCGACGACATCCTGATCCGCATGTTGAAGGAACTGACCGACTGAAATTTCCGGAGGGGCGGTTCGCTCCAGGTCTTCGAAGGAGGAACTGCCCTTCCATCGTATGCAAACATTGCGCCCTTTGTCTGTTTCATACTAATTTGCTTTCAATCGAGTGTTAATGAAGAAACTAATGTTTGAATGTCATTGCTTTTAGCTATTCTAACTTTAGGCCTTTGATTTCAAATTGGTATCAGTTGAGTTTGAACTGCGCGGCTTCTGTTTCGGACCTGAGGATGTCGCAGGTTTTTTCGAAAATTTCTCGCCCCACGATGCCATATTCGTTTGGCGCGTACTGAAGGAGCCAGTCTCCGCGATTGCCTCGCAGAGTGCCTCTGCCGGGGAGCCTCACGATGAATGGTTCGTGAATTTGCAGGGCCCAGGCGGGAAATTTCCCCTTGAGGTACACGCCGTCGGAGCCGGTCTCCGTGCCGGGGAGGGGAACATAGGTTTCGGTGAACCGTTTTTTGGGCACGGGCCAGGATTCTCCCTCGGGGCCGGTGAGCAGCGCGTCTCCCAGTTCGTAGGAAATCCGGCCCTCCCGGGTGTAGAGGGAGCCGCCCTTGGTGGCAAAGGTCACGGGGACGGGGAAACTTTTTTTGAGAACCCGCACGGCCTGGGGCTGACCGGAGATGTCCTCGTCCGTGCAGTCCCGAATGTAGAGTTTATCGAACAGGTCCGCCGTAACGATATAAAGGTCGTCCGAAGAACGGGCCACGATCCAGTCTCCGGGATCTCCGCGGAAGTAATTTTCGGTGTCCCATCGGGTGAAAAGTTTGACGCGTTTTTCGAGGCGCATGGCCAGCACGCAGCCTCCGCCCTCGCCGGAGGATTCGCAGGCCTGCGCGTAGTCCGGCAGAGATACCCTCGTTCCCGTGTTCTTGTTGAACACTTTGGGCGGATAGGAAAAGTCGATGGCAAAACGCTCTCCGGTCAGAGTGTAGGTTTCGATGAAATTTTCGTACTTTGCGGGATAAACTTCTCCTTTAAGGCCAATCATCAAAATCGTTTCCTCATCCGCGGAGATGTCGATGTCTCCTTCGAGCATACGAATCTGGAGGTCGGCGTGTCCCTCGAACAGCGTATGACAGGGCACGAACCCCAGGCGTACCGGCAGTTTCCGGTAACGTTTCATCTCTTTGACGTTCAAATCCCCGGAGAAGGGAGAAGTTACGGCCGCGCAGTCGATGATGGTGCAGGTGTCGAGGTACTCCCGAACCTCCGCCAGAAAATAGAGAGAAAGAGGGCGGTCACCGAACTGGTCCGCGTATTTTCTCCCGGCCAGGTATCCGCCGGCTTTGTCCCGGTGTCCGCCTCCCGACCCGATGTCCCGGGCCAGCCAGCTCGCCAGCTCCGAGGCCTTGGTTTCACGGACGGCCGTCCGCACGGAAAATTTGATGTCGTCCATTTTTTCCATCCCCGGCATGTAGACGATCGCCAAATCCACGGCGTCCACCTGCATGGACAGGTCGCTGATAAAGCCGAGAAGATTGGGGTCGCAGGGCGGCGTGGCAATGACCATGAAACGCCTCCTTGGGTCGAAGTGAAAATCCTTCAGCGCCGCCGACGCGATGGACAGATCGGAAAGCGCCAGATTCGACCTCTTGAGTTTTTTCAGAATACGCTCATTGACCGGAAGAGAATCCCACATATCCCGATCCAGAGGGTGACGAACCTCGGAAAATCCGTTGGTGTCGGTGAACAGACCGTAATGCAGCGCCGTTCCCAACTGGACGTCCACGGAGAAGCCCGCTTCTTCCAGAAGTTTCCACACCAGAGTGGAACAGCTTCCCAGCCAGGGACGCAGGTCCGCCAGAGCGGGCAGTTCGCTTTCCTGGATATGATGGTCGATGACGGCGATGCGAGGGGCCGAAACAGGCGCCACGTTTCCCGCTCCGTACTGGCAGTCCACGGTGATCAGCAGACCGTCCCACTCCTTCAGGTCCGGCTCGTGCTCCACGGGGATGTTCAGTTCTTCGATCATGGCCGTCAGGTTGGGTTTTGTCACGGCCGGGCCGCCGTAGAACAGCTTCGGGGGGTAGTGGCCTTCCGAGTCGAAAAAGCAAAAGAGTCCGAAACCGGCGGCCAGAGCGTCCGCATCGGGGTTATTGTGACACTGAATCGCGATCCGCTCGTCGGTCAGAGTCCTCAGACGCATGATGCATCTCCCCGTCCAGGCAGAGTGAAAATCACTTCTTCAGGAGACATTGTTCTCATAAGATATTTCCGGTCGTCCATTTTTGTTTGCGCGCTCCATACAGGTGTTCGTCATTTTGTGTAAAAATTTGTATTAATTTGCTGTATAAAATATTTGTTAAATCATATCACGGAAAACTATTCTAAGAGCCCTCTTGTGTTAAAGATGTTTCGATGTTATTCTTTTTCTTCAGAGTTGACAAATGAAATAGACACGATGAAGAGGAAGAGTAACTTCCATCGAAGGCGAACAGAGAATCGGGATCGCGGCTGAGAATCCCGCCGCCGGAAAAGAAGCGAAGACCCCCTCTGAGTGAGCGTCGAGGTCCGGTTTTGCCGCGAGGAAAGCGACGGAGGAATAAGACGCAGGGGAGCCGCCCCGTACAGCGGTTTTGAGCGCCGGATCGTTTTTTCGGTCCGGAAATGGAGTGGAACCGCGACAAGTCTGCGCCCACGTCGTCTCCATGGTGAGAGGACGCGGGCGTTTTTCTGTCTTGATTTTTTAGATCGAAAATTGGGAGATGATGGAGATGTTGAAATTCCAGGGAGGCGCCGGGCAGGGGAAAGTGTGTGAACTGCCTGAGGAATCGGCGAAGGTATCCGAGATTCTGTCCGGACTGGGCCTTCTGAAAAGTCCGAATGGAAAGAAGGCTCTGGCGGGGAAGCTGGACGGAGAGCTTCTGGATTTGGAGCGGACGGTGTCGCGGGGAGGCACGATGGAGGGCGTCTACGCGGATTCGGAGGAGGGGCTTGACATCATGCGCCATTCCTGCGCTCACCTGATGGCTCAGGCGATAGAAAAGCTCTGGCCGGGAGCGAAGTTTGGCATCGGTCCCTGCATTAAGGACGGATTTTATTACGACGTGGACGTGCCGGTGACTCTGACGGAACAGGACCTTTCCGCCGTCGAGGAGGAAATGCGAAAACTGGCGGGGGCCGCGCTGAAGATCGAGCGAATCGAGATGACGAAGGAAGACGCTCTGAAGTTTTTCAGGGATCGGGGAGACCCGTACAAGGTGGAGCTGATCTCCGAACTGGACGTCCCGGGCGTGTCGCTTTACAAACAGGGCGATTATGTGGACCTGTGCCGGGGGCCCCACGTTCCGGATACTTCCCGGCTCCGGAATTTCAAACTGCTTTCCATCGCCGGCGCTTACTGGCGCGGAGACGAGAAGAACGTCATGCTGACCCGCATTTACGGCACGGCCTTCGCGACTCCAGACGAGCTGAAGGAGCACCTGCGGCGTCTCGAAGAGGCAAAACTGCGCGACCATCGCAAGCTGGGCAAAGAGCTGGACCTCTTCAGCCTCCACGACGAAGGGCAGGGCTTTCCCTTCTTCCACCCGAAGGGTATGGCGGTCATCAACACGCTGCTGGACTTTTGGAGAAAGGAACACGCGAAGCGCGGGTACGAAGAAATCCGGACGCCGCTGATTCTGGACCGTTCGCTGTGGCTTCAGTCCGGGCACTGGGATCATTACAAGGAGAATATGTACTTCACGGAAATCGACGAAAAACCCTTTGCCGTGAAGCCGATGAACTGTCCGGGGGGAATGCTGGTCTATAAAACTCAGATTCGCAGTTACCGGGACCTGCCGCTTCGCATGGCGGAGCTGGGCATCGTCCATCGACACGAGCGCAGCGGCGCCCTGCACGGACTTATGCGCGTTCGCTGCTTCACTCAGGACGATGCGCACCTGTACTGCACCCCCGAGCAGGTCAAAAAAGAGGTCGTCGGAATCATGGACCTGTGCGACTACATTTATCGTGAGGTTTTTGGTTTCCGCTACCACATTGAGCTTTCAACGCGGCCGGAAAACTCCATGGGGACGGCCGAGCAGTGGGCGGCGGCGGAGGCGGCCCTGAAGGAGGCCCTGGACTCCACCGGCTCCCAGTACCGGATTAACGAGGGCGACGGCGCGTTTTACGGCCCGAAAATTGATTTCCACCTGGAGGACTGCATCGGCAGAACCTGGCAGTGCGGCACGATTCAGCTCGACTTCCAGATGCCGGAGCGATTCGACCTGACCTACGTTGGAGCCGACGGAAAGGAACATCGCCCCGTCATGCTCCATCGCACGGTTCTCGGCAGCATCGAGCGGTTTTTGGGCATCCTGATCGAACACTATGCGGGGGCGTTCCCCTTCTGGATCGCCCCTGTGCAGGTGAAGCTGATTCCCATTTCGGAGGAGCACGAGGCTTATGTGCGGGAGCTGACCGCGATATTCAAATCCTGGGGTCTTCGGGTGGAAGCGGACACCCGGGACGAAAAGCTGGGCAAACGCATCCGGGACGCGCAGCTCCAGAAGGTCCCCTACATGATCGTCATCGGCGACAGGGAAGCGGAGTCCCGGCTGGTGGCGGTGCGCGAACGCAGCAAAGGGGACCTGGGCAGCATGTCTCTGGAGGAGTTCCGCATCGTTCTGGACGGGGAGTTCAACCCCCTGAAGGATGGCGAGCCCGCGAAAAGCGCTGCCAGCTGAGCATAGACCGGAACATTGGATTTTGAAATTAAGCGAAAAGGGCGGCCGCTGACGACCGCCCTTTTCGTTCTGAATTTCTGGTCTGAATTTTTCGAAAAGCGATTACCAGCCGATGTATTGCAGTATGGTGATGGCTGCGCTTGCGAGGACGATCTGCATGACCACAACGGGGAAGAACCATTTGAGGTAGCGGGTATAGGGGATGTTGGCAAGGGCCAGGGAGCTCATGACGACGCCGGCGGTGGGCAGGATGCAGTTGGTGAATCCGTCGCCGAACTGGAAGGCCTGAACGGCGACCTGGCGGGTAATATGCGCAAGGTCCGCGATGGGAACCATCAGCGGCATGACCGCCACGGCCTGCCCCGACCCGGAGGGGATGAAGAAGTTGATGAGGACGTTGGCGTAGAACATGAGATTGGCGCCGATAATCGGTCCAAAGTAGGAAATGGGCTGAGAGATGTAGTACACGATGGAGTCGATGATTTTACCGTCGGCCATCACGACGGAAATGGCGCGGGAGATCCCGATGACAAAGGCGCCGGCCACCATCGTTCCGCTCCCCTTGATGAACTCCCGGCAGGTCCCGTTGACTCCGAGCCCCCCAAACAGTCCCACGAATATGGCCATCGCGAGGAACGTGGCTGAGTAGTAGGGAATACCCCAGTTCCAGAGGATGGAGCCGATAATGATGGCGCCAAATCCCAGGATGGTGATGAAAAGGCAGCTTTTGTGCCTCCAGGTGAAGGGCTCGTGGTCGCTGAAGTTCTGGTCGGAGCCATAGATTTCCGACAGGTCCGCCCCTTCGTCATAGAGCAGACTGGCCTGCGGGGTCTTTTTGATGCGCTTTGCGTAGAGCGAGACCCACCAGTACGACAGAGCCAGGTTGACGAGATGGAAGAGAACGCGAACGTAGAAGCCGGAGAATTTTTCCAGCTCCGCGATGTCCTGGGCGATTCCGACGGTGAACACGTTTCCCCATCCCACGTTGAATCCGGCGTAAGATCCCAGATAGACCATGCCGAACCCCACCACGTTGTCGAATCCCATGGCTCTGGAGAGCAGGATGCCCAAAGGCAGAAGGGCCAGCGAGGTATTCGCGAAGGCGCCCACCGCGCCTCCGATGGACATGAAGAACATCACGGCGAAAATGGCCAGCTGCTCTCTTCCGGAAACTTTTTTCAGCAGCCGCTGAAAGGAGACCCGCACCGTTCCCGTTTTTTCCAGGATATAGACGGCCGCCCCGCAGAAGAAGACCATGAAGATCATGCCTCCCGACTGCGAAAAGCCCCTGTCCAGCGCGGTGAAAATTGTCCAGGGCGCCTGGGGCGCGGAGGGAACTTCGTGGTAGGTCCCGGGAACGACGGTGCTTTGCTTCATTCCCGCCACGACTCGGGCCGTGCGCTCGAACTGCCCGGCCGGAACGACCCAGGTCAGAATGATGACGAACAGCACCGTGCAAAACAGGAAGGCGAAAACGTGGGGAAACTTTTTTACTCGCTCGGATACAGAAATTATTTTGTCTGCCATTTCAGATAATTCCTCCCAAATTAATTTTAAAATCCAAATTGACCCTGAAAATCAGGAGAGACGGAATATGAGATGTTCAGGCTTTTGTTTTCGGTCGGGGAAGGAGTCTCGCGTCAGGCAACCAGACTGTGAACCATCAGCGCCAGAACCTTGGCGGCGCAGATGACGGCTTCGTGATTGAAGGTCATGCCCCTGAGATGCAGGCCGGGAGTCAGGTCGGCCCCTACACCGATGACGGTGGTTTTCAGGTTGGGAATGCCCTGAGCGTAATAATGGAAATCTTCGCCTCCCGGGGTTTCCATGCAGGGCGCCAGCCCTTCTTCCCCCAACACGGATACGATGGCGCGGCGCGCGATTTCGACCACTTCATCGCTGTCCTGAGCGGCGGGGCAGCCGGTTTTCCAGTGGCAAACGGCCTTCGCGCCGACGGAGGCGGCTCCGCCCGTGATGGCGGCCTCGACTTTTGCGCGAAGATCAGCCATAACCGGGTTAGTCTGAGCTCTCATATCCACGGCGATTTCGGCCCTGTCGGGGATGATGTTGAGAGAATCGCTGCCGCAGCGTATTCGGGTCACCTTCGCGGAGTGGGGGACGAGCGGGGTCACGTGAACGCTGTTGATCGCGAATAGAGCCGCCGCGGCGGCCTCCGCGGCATTGACCCCCAGATGAGGACGTGCGCCGTGAGCGCCTTTGCCGGTTATCTCCGCAAACATGAACCCGGAGGCGGAATGTCGCAGAGAAGGTGTGATTTTTCCCATGGGAAGTTCCTCAATTGCGCGCAGGTGGGTACCGAAAAGATACTCCAGTCCCTCCAGCTCACCGCTTTTCAGAAGAGCCAGAGCGCCGCTGGCCACTTCCTCGGCAGGCTGAAAAATCGCCATGAAACGACCCTTTTGAGGTTTGCCGCATGCGGAGATGGCTTTTGCGGCCCACAGAACTTCGGTGCTGTTTGCATCGTGTCCGCAGGTATGGGAGGCGACGGTTTTTCCGTCCACCTCGTAAAGCAGGGCGTCCATGTCGGCTCGAATGCCGACCACCGGACCGGGTTTCCCGCTGTCCAGAACACCGATAACTCCCGTTGTGCCTCCGACGCCGGTTTTGACGGTGTAGCCGCATTCCTTCAGGTGCTGCGCGAGGCAGGCGGATGTGTTGAACTCCTTTTCGCTGGCCTCGGGCATGTCATGCAGTTCGTCGAGAGTCCGCAAAATTGATGCGCGATTCTCGTCGAGATATTTCACCAAATCCATTTCTCGTTCTCCTTCCAACTGATATTTAATTATTGGCAGCGCCAGTAACATTCTGCCGAAGCTTTGCGAAGAGTTTTTTTCTGCTTTTTCACTGCAGAGAGATAAACTATAACTGCAACATGGACAATAAGTCGCGACTCTTCAGGAAGGCCTGTATTCCCTGAATCGAATCGATTATAACATGTTAGGTTCTGTTTTACAAAAAGAAAGAGATTTTTATATATTCAAACTTGAAAGTTCTGGAGGTCAAAGCTCTCTTTTGAATTATATCCTGTTCGTTTAGTCCGGTATCTGTGCTATATTGACTGTTCAGAACGGGATGACGTCGGATGAAAACTTTTCAGTTCAGAAGAAGCGGGTGAAAACTTTGAGTGCCAAAAATCTGAAGGGGAGTTCTTCAGGCGGGGACAGTTTCATTTATACGGAAAATCATGCGGAAAATTTGACGGATGGCATAAAGGGGACGAACAGGCCGCCGGAAAAGGACATTCTCCGCATGGGAGAGCTCTATGAGGAGCTTGCGCGTCATTCGCGGCTCTATTACGAGGAGGATTCCCCCGTCATTTCAGACGAGGAATACGATCTGCTGCTGCGGGAGCTTGTGGAGCTGGAGCTCGCTCATCCGGAGCTGGCCCGGGCGGATTCCCCGACGAAACGGGTCGGAGGGGCCGTGCTGGAAAAATTTCAGAAGGTGGAGCACGCCGTTCCCATGCTGTCCCTGGACAATATCTTTGACGCGGGAGAACTGAGGAGTTTTGTCACGCGCCTGGAAGACGCGCTTCATCGAAACAGCGCCGAAACCAGGGCGGAGGGCGCGGCGGAACCCTCCTTTGTCTGCGAGATGAAAATCGACGGGCTCGCCGTGTCCCTGATTTATGAGGACGGGGTCTTCGTCCGGGGGGCCACCCGCGGAGACGGTCGGGTTGGGGAAGACGTGACGGAAAACCTGCGGACGGTGAAAAATTTGCCTTTGCGTCTGAAAAAAAACGTACCCGGACGGATGGAGGTTCGAGGCGAGGTTCTGATTACCCGCGAACAGTTCGCCGAGCTGAATCGCCTTCGGGAGGAAAATGGCGAGTCGCTTTTCGCCAACCCCCGCAACGCCGCCGCTGGGAGTCTGCGCCAGTTGAACTCCGAAGTGGCGGCTTCCCGGGGGTTGTCCGTATTTTTGTACTATCTCGTCGACGCGGAGCAGAGAGGGATAAAGCGGCAGAGCGAAACGCTGCGCTGGCTGGCAGAACAGGGGCTGCCGACTCAAAAGGCCTGGGCCTTTTGTCCCGTTCTGGAGGACGTGGAGACCTTCATCGAAATTTGGCGGGAAGGGCGCTTCGATTTGAATTACGTCACGGATGGCGTGGTCGTCAAGCTGGATGACATTGCGCTCTGGAACCGCGCGGGGGCCACGTCTCACGCTCCCCGATGGGCCGTGGCGTTCAAGTATCCGCCGGAGGAGGTTTTTACGCGAGTTCTGAGCATCGATATCTCCGTGGGGCGCACGGGGGCTCTGACGCCTGTGGCGAACCTGGAGCCGGTACAGGTGGGGGGCACGACCGTCCAGCGAGCCGGACTGCACAACGAGGACGAGGTGCGGCGCAGAGACATTCGGGTCGGAGACCGGGTGAAGGTCCACAAGGCGGGGGAGATCATTCCGGAAATTGTCGATGTGGACCGGGAGGCGCGGACGGGAAGCGAAGTTCCCTTTGTCATGCCGGAGAACTGCCCCGTCTGCGGCTCTCCTGTCGTGCGTCTGCCTGGAGAGGTGGCCGTTCGCTGTCCCAATCGGGCTTCCTGTCCGGCGCAGCTGAAGGAGGGCCTTCGCTATTTCGCCTCACGGGGAGGCATGGACATTCGCGGGCTGGGGGACCGTCTGGCGGAACAACTGACAGAAAAAGGTCTGGTTCGGGATCTGGCTGATATTTACGGCCTGACGGAGGAAGATCTTGCGAATCTGGACCGCATGGGAGAAAAGTCCGCGCAAAACCTCATCGCGGCCATCGAGGCCTCGAAAAAACGACCTCTGTCCGCGCTGATCGCCGGGCTGGGCATTCGCTTCGTGGGGGATCGGGTGGCGGATATTCTGGCGGAACACTTTGGCTCGATGGAGTCCCTTCAGAGCGTGTCCGAAGACGATCTGGCCCAGGTGGACGGCATTGGCCCCGTGATTGCCTCCTCCGTGGAGGCCTTCTTCCACGATGCCGCGAACCGGGCTCTTCTGGAACGTTTGCGGGAAAGCGGGGTCAGCATGGGGACGGGAAAAACTTCCTCCGGCCCGCGGGAGGGGATATTTGCGGGAATGACGCTGGTGTTCACGGGCGAGCTTTCGTCTGTTTCCCGGGCGGAGGCGGAGCGGCGGGTGAAGGAGCTGGGAGGAAAGGCCGCTGGCAGCGTCAGCTCGAAAACATCTCTGGTTGTCGCCGGGGCGAACGCCGGATCCAAGCTGAAAAAGGCCGAAGAATTGGGGATCCGGATCATCGACGAAGCCGAGTTTCTGAAGATGCTGCCCCAGGGAGAAAATAAGGCTGGAGAAAATTTGGGAGAAAATTTGGGTCTCTGAACAGGAGATATTTTTTGTTATAATAGAGCGGTAATACCTGTAGAATAACGAGCTCAACGTGCAGTTTGCCTTGTGGAACGTAAGTCCAGTTGCGGCAGGCGCACGTTTTTTATTACGTGTCTGGTGTGAGGGTGGGGCGATCTGCAGGAAAAAGAAAAGGAGGAAAGAGCATGATGTATAGCGTCAACGACACCGTGTTGTACGGCGGGTTGGGATTGTGCAGGATCATGGAAGTTTCAGAAAAGAACTTGCGGGGCAAAACTCTGGAATACTACGTTTTGAAACCTCTTTCCGATGAGAAATCCACAATTTTTGTCCCGGTGAACAATGAAACGGCCACGGCAAACCTGCGGCCCGTTCTGTCCATGGAGGAAATTCAGGATCTGATCCGGACCATGCCGGATGAAACTTCAATCTGGATCGATGACGAGGCGGTGCGCAGAGGAGAATACCAGAAAATTCTGGAGACCGGAGACCGGAAGGAACTGATCCGGCTCATCAAAACGCTCTACCTGCGCCGAAAATCGCAGAAAGAAAAAGGGAAGGAACTGCATCTTACCGACAGGCGGTTTCTGAGAGAGGCCGAAAAAATGCTTCACGAAGAATTTGCTCACGTTCTCAATCTGCGTTTGGAAGAGGTCGTCCCGTTTATCCTTGAACAGGTACAGGTCGAGGACAAAAAAGAGGCGTAGCCGGGTTTACCTGAAATACTTTGCGATGGGATGTTTGGCCTGAGCCCGGGCAAGGGCATCCAGCAGGTTTTTTCTGAGGGTTTTCAGGTCCTGCATCCCCTGGGGCAGAGGCGTCTGGGCCAGAATACCGTTTCGCAGACGCAGAATCTCATTGCCCTCCAGCTGCAGTTCATAGGGCGGGAGTTCCATCTGAAAATCCCGATCGAGGCTTTTCTGCGCCTGCGTCATCACCCTGAGAGTTTCCGCACTGTTAAACCCGCTCCAGACCGGAACGCCATCCACCAGCAGCCTTGCTTCACTGCCGAACTTTTCTATGGAAGTTCTGAGCAGATGCAAGGGATATTTTCTCTGAAGATTTATATGCAGCGCTTTCAGTTTTGCGCTCATGGCCCTGACGCGTTCGGCGGATTCCGGATGATCCATGTAAATGCCGTATTCGTAGATGGGCTGCTTCATTTCCTCGTGCAGAAACCCCTCCATGAGGGTGATCATCGCGGAGGGCGGGTACCCGGAGGCGATGAGGACGTCGAGTCCCATACTGTCGGCTTCTTTTTCGAATTCGATGCTGTAGGCGCTGGTCATGGCGACTTGGGCGACCTGGGCGATAACCACGGGGGCCAGCGCTCCTCCGCTGAGCACTGCGGCGGCCAGCGCCGCGAGGCTCAGCCTGTTGGATTTCGCGGCCATTTTCAGCCCGTGGCTTTGATCCACGTGAATCATTTCATGGGCCATGACCGCGGCAATTTCGGCATCCGAGTGCAACTGGTCCAGCATCTTTGACGTAAAAAAAATGAACCCCCCGGGGAGGCAGAAAGCGTTGGGGACATCCATGCGCAGGATGCGCAGCTCGTAGGGGATTTTGCGTTTCATGTGAGGTTCCAGTTTGTTCAGAATCATGGTCAGATGCGCAAGACGGGCGGGGTCTGCAATCAGCTCCCACCGGGCTTCGATCTGACGAACCGTTCTGCGGCCTATTTTTCTTTCCCTGGCCAGTTGAGGGTCCTCTATCCCCTCGTCTTCTGAAATGACTTCAGCGGTGCTGTCGACGTTTGCGGCACGGGCGCATAAGGGGCTGAGAAGAGACAAAAGCAAAATCAGGAACACCGAAAACGATCTGGCGGAAAAAATTTTAATCGGAATCCCCGTTACCCTGCTCAATCTTTCCTCCCCCCATTTTCGCGTAGCCGATACAGGCCGATCGGCCGTGGTTAATCTGCAACATTTTGGTTCGGAGGGACTGCACGTGTTTTTCCAGTTCTTCCTGGACGTTTTTCTCGGCCTTCATCAGGTCTTCGGCGGCGTTTCTCGTTTCCGTGAGAACGCTCTGGAAAGTGGCGGAATCCTCTTCACTGAAAAGAGACGACAGCGTTTCCCAAAAACCATCCGTCCCCCGCAGTTCCTCCAGACCCATGGAAGGCAGGGCATCCGCCCAGGTATCCGACAGCAGCTGCAGCCGAGAAATGATTTCCTGTTTTTCCTGCAAAATAGCCAGCAATTCTTCCATATCCCCATTGAGGATGATGGCCTCCAGTTCTCGTCCCACCATCCTGCGCAGGGTCTGATATATTCCCAGTTCTCGGGTCAGAAGGTTGGTTACCTGCGTCAGAACATCATCCCGCAATGTTCAGTCCCCCGGCGGGCGCGCTCCTGCTCTCAGACGGAACGGAAGGCGTCGGGATGTCCCTGACGGCGGTCTTCACTTCTTCGTCTTCGGGGTGAGCCGTCTGATATTCCTTCAGCAGCTTCATCAGAGCCTGCTCCCAGGTCTCTTTCAGGTCCTCCAGCATCGTCCGTACGGTAACAATGTTTTTGGGCTCTTTTTTGATGTTGGCGTCCACCAGAAGCTGGTACATGTAGTCGTAGAGGCGCATCAGCCCATTTGCCATGTCGCCGCCCTTTTCGGTGTTGAGCGTCACCATGAGTTCGCGAATGACGTCCTGAGCCCGCAGAATTTCTCTGTTGGCCACGTCGAAATTCTGAGCTTTGCCGTCCGTTTCAAGGGCCGCTTCCGCCATGCGGCAGGAACGTATGCCAATGTCGTAAGTGATCAAAAGAAGCTGCTCTTTTGTCGCCGTAGATATTTGGGTGGCCTGGTACGTAAACGGCGCCGTCTGAGTTTTATTTTCCATGGATATCACTCTCCCTCTTCTCTCCTGTTTTCGGACATTAAAAGTCAAAACGAAAGTCAGAACTTTTGTCCTGAGATTATGTGTGAACCGCGAGGAACAACCCGCAGCCTCTGTTTTCCGGAACGACCCCGTTGACCCGCGGGCCTCAGTCGATTTTTGTGAGAAGAACGTCGGAGGTCAGTTTTTCTACACAACTTCTGTTTTCGGGAAATTTTTCATGATGCGTGGCGCATTCCCTGCAACAGGCCATAGCCAGCCGGATGGCCCGCTCCGACGAAAACCGCTCCTGCAGTCCGGCCAACAGCCCCGCTAAAAGAGCGTCCTCCGTGGCGTAGACGTATCTCATTTCTGAAAGGGGGTTTTCGGCGATCCAGAGCCCTCCCGGCGAGGCGAAAGCGACTTTTTCCCGACTGAGAGACGTGATGACCCACTGGGTGCCGCGGCCGCGCAGAAGGAGGGCCTGTTTCGCGAAAGCGTTCACCTCTTCCTGACCTGCGAGGCCGGTTTCCGAAAGCCGGGACTGATAGTCCAGTTTGACCACGGTGGGGGCCTCCTCCAGGGCGGCCTCCAGAGCGTCCTCCGTCGGATGGACGACCACCGGAAGAGACGCGTTTTTTGCCATCTTCACCATTTCCCCGTAGATGGAGACGTTCAGTCCGGGAGGCAGGGATCCTCCCAGACAGACCGCGTGAGCGCGGGTCAAAATCCGCTCGTAATTGCGCAGAAAAATTTTTCTGTCCTGGGCGGGAATTTCGATTCCCCGCTCGTGCAGTCTCGTCTCCACATTACGCTCCACATCAATGATGCAGACGTTGATTCGCGTTTCCCCGCCGGTATGGATGAAATTCGTGGAAATGCCCTCTTTTCGAAGGGCCTCCAGAATATACAGCCCGTCGAATCCGGCCAAAAATCCCGACGCGATGGATGGCTGTCCGAGGCGACGCAGGATAATGGAGATGTTGATTCCCGCTCCTCCCGGGCTGCGCCGCGACACGTCCGCTCTGTATCGCCTGCCGGGAAGAAAGTCCTCGACGAGAAAATCCATATCGACTGCCGGATTGAACGTAACGGTGAGGATCATTTGAGATTTTTATCCCAGTATTTTTGCGATGTCGGCTTCCGAGGCGAGTTTTTCGACCTTCGCCACACTGCCCCTGCGCAGTTCCACGACGGCCGGAAGCTGGGAGCCGATATCCAGCTTTTCGATCATGCGCGCGTTTTTGTACCCGTCGATGATGGGAATCTTTTTACCCTGCTTTTTGGCGAATTTTTCGACCTCGTTGGACAGGTGAGCCTGCTTCTCGTCGATGCTCGAGTAAAAGAACGCCGTCACGGACTCGGGCTCCAGGAGGACGGCCCGCAGGTGAATCTGCTCGTTGATGTAAGAGGAGGCTCCCATGGCCGCAATGGCTCCGTCGGAGGCCGCCGTCAGAACCTGACGCAGGTGCTTGTTGCAGACGTCTCCGGCGGCGAAGATTCCGTCCACGGACGTTTCCATCTTTTCGTTGACCAGGATCCAGCCCTCTTTTGTGGCCTTCACGAGGCCTCTGACGCATTCGTCGTAAGGCGCCTGTCCCACGAACATGAATACGCCCGCCACCTTCAGGCTGGAGGTTTCGCCGGTCCTGACGTTTTTCAGGACGAGATTTTCCACGGCTCCGTCGCCTTCGATGCGCTCCACAACGCTGTTCCAGACGGGGACGATCTTCGGGTTGGAAAGCGCTCGCTCCACCGCGGCCCGGTCCGCGCGAAACTCGTCCCGACGGTGAATGATGTAGACTTTGGACGCAAAGTTGGTCAGGTACACGCCTTCTTCCACAGCGCTGTTGCCCCCGCCCACCACGGCGATCTCTTCTCCCTCGAAAAAGGCTCCGTCACACACGGCGCAGTAGCTGACGCCCTGGCCGATGTGCTCGTCCTCTCCCGGGCAGCCCAGACGGCGGAAGTACGCGCCTGTGGCCACGATGACGGCCTCCGCTTCGATTTCTCCCGTGTCGGTGACAACAATCCGGCTGTCTCCGCGAAGTTCCACTTTTTTGACGTCCGCCATGCGGATTTCCGCCTTGAACTTCAAAGCGTGCTCCCGGAACATGTTGCCCAGTTCCGGCCCCGTAGCATGCTGAACGCCGGGCCAGTTTTCGATTTCGTCGGTGATGTTGATCTGTCCTCCCGTGGCGCCTCTCTCCAGAAGCAGCACGTCAAGTCCCGCCCGTCGCCCATAAATCGCGGCGGCCATTCCCGCCGGCCCGGCTCCAATAATGACAAGCTCTCTCTTCTCCATAAACCATCTTCTCCTTTGTGCCGATCTTTCAGCACTCATCTCTTGTGGTGCAAACGCCGGCTGCGGCATTCCATCTAATATATTATCAAGTATGCGTCCGAGGCCTGTTCATGTCAAGCAGATTTTATTTGACGCGGGTCCGTCCTGTCAAACCGCAAGTCCGCCCAAATGGCTCGGATATGTTACAATAATAATGTCAGGTTATTTTCTCATGTGCAAAATCAGTAAATTGCCGGTATTTTTGTAGTAGTTATTCAACTCGACAGGAATTTCCGCATGCGGGCAGGCATATACTGGATTTTTTGAGTTAGTAAAAATATTTTGGCAGTAGAGCTGGTTCGGAGGATGCCCTGAATGATCAAAATGCGATGCGCATATACAACTGAAATCGACGATGTGGAAGTTGCGGTGGGTGATGTCGTTCGTCAGCTGGATCTGGAGAACTGCAGCTTCAAAAATGCGGTGGGGCTTGTGCACTGTTACAGCGAATACATCGAGACCGGTGTTGTGAAGGCGCTGTACGAGCGACTGCCCTTCGAGGTGATCGGCTGTACTACCACCAGCGGCGCCTGCAGGGACGAGGGAGGAAACGAGGTTCTGATCTTCACCATGCTTTACAGCGACGACGTTTCCTTTTCGACGGCCATGTCTGAAACCATCACTGCTGAGAACATCGAACGCACGGTTATGGATACCCATGCCCGGGCAAAAAGCAAACTGGGGGGAGATCCCTCCTTCATCATGGCCTTTTTCCCGCTGATGGGAGAGGTCAGCGGCGGACAGTTTCTGGAGAAGCTCGACGAAATTTCCGGAGGCATACCCATATTCGGCACGGTGTCCTGCGACCATTCCGTCTCGGGTCGGGAGGAAAGCCAGACGATCTGCAACGACCAGGCTCATCAAAACACCGCGGCTCTTCTCCTGATGAAAGGAGACGTCAACGCGAAGTTCACCGTCATTGCGCTTCCGGAGCACAGCATTCAGCAGCAGAAGGGGATTGTCACCGACTCGGAGGGCTACGTGGTGAAGTCCGTCAACGGTCTGCCTCTTCTGGAATATCTGGAAAGTTTGGGTATGCATACCGAGGACCTGAAATGGGGGCCGGCTCTGGCCAGCCCGTTTATGGTGGATTATGAGGATGGCACCCGTCCGGTGGCGCTGCTCATGTATGGCGTCACTCCGGAGGGAGACGGCGTCTACGGCGGGAGCATCCCCACGGGCGCGGGCGTGACCCTGGGATCTTTGAATCGCGAAGGTATCCTTCAGACGACGCAGGAATCTCTGGGCGAGATCATGAAGGTGGAGCATATCAATGGCATTCTGGCGTATTCCTGCCGTGGACGCTATTTTATCCTCAGTCCGGACTTCGCCAGCGAAACTCGAATCGTTCGGAAGTTTTCCGGGGACGTTCCGTTCATGTTCTCCTATTCCGGCGGGGAAATCTGCCCTGTTTACAGTGAAGACGGAAAACTCAAAAACCGCTTCCATAATTATACTTTGATTGCCTGTGTCTTTTCGTAGGGGAGGGCATTTGTATTGGAAAACGCTGTGATATCCAGTGACACAGCTCTGGAGGTCGAGGAGCTTCGACAGCAGGTGCTCGAGCTGCGGAAGAATGAGGTGCGCCTCAACCGTCAGTTGAAACGCCTTCAAAACGCCATGGAGCAGGTTGAAACTGTGGCCATGGTGAACAGCAACGTCAATGACATCCGGTCGGCCGAGCAGAAAAAACAGGAAAAGTACATGCAGCTCCTGCTGGGAAACAGTCCGGACCTCATTATTCTTTTTGATCGGGATCAGCGGTTCTCCTATTGCACCAGGGCGTTTTTGCGCAGAGCAGGGATTTCCAGCTTCGACCTGATCAACGGGCGGACTGTGCGGGAGGTTTTCAGTCGTCTTGAAGAATCCGAGGGGACGAAGCGGATCTTTGTCCGCATCGCCTATGCCGCGGAGGAGAAAAAATCGATTAACTTTGAAGAGGAAGCGGACATCGGCGGCACGGGCCACCCCCGCAGGTATGAAATTCATTTTACGATGATGACCAACTCCGCGGGAGACGTGGAGGGGTCGATGATGATTCTCCACGACATCACCGAGATGGAACAGGCCCGTCGGGACGCCGAGCGCGCCCAGAGAGACGCCGAGGACGCCAGTCGGTCCAAAAGCGAATTTCTGGCGAATATGTCCCATGAAATCCGTACTCCCATGAACGCCATTATCGGCATGACCCATATCGCTAAATCATCAGAAGACGTGAAAAAAAAAGATTACTGCCTTGATAAAATCGACGAGGCGTCGGTGCACCTTCTGGGGGTCATCAACGACATTCTCGATATGTCCAAGATCGAGGCCAATAAGTTCGACCTTTCCTATACCAAGTTCAACTTCGAAAAAATGCTGATTAAAATGGTGAACGTCATCAGTTTCCGTCTGGAGGAAAAGCATCAGGCCCTCAACGTTCACCTCGACGGCGCCATCCCCTACATGATCATCTGCGACGAGCAGCGCCTCAGTCAGGTCATTACGAACCTGCTCTCCAACGCCGTGAAGTTCACTCCGGAGAGGGGGGAGATCACCATTGACGCCCGCCTGATCGGCGAGGAAAACGACGACTGCGTCCTGCAGATTTCCGTCAGAGATACGGGAATCGGCGTCACCGAAGAGCAAAAATCCCGACTTTTCCATTCTTTCGAACAGGCCGACAGCAGCACCTCCCGCAAATTTGGGGGCACGGGGCTGGGGCTGGCCATTTCCCGGAGAATCGTGGAAATGATGAACGGCAGAATCTGGGTGGATTCGCAGGTGGGGGAGGGCTCCGTCTTCACCTTTCAAATTCACGCCCTGCGGGTCAGCGAGGAGGGGACGCCGAAATTTTTCGCGCCCTCTCTGGATCCGGGAAAAATTCGCGTGTTCGCCGTGGACGATTCGGAGGCGGTTCGCCAGTGTTTCGCCGAGATTGCCGGGGGTTTCGGCCTTCTGTACGACACGGCGGAGGGCGGGGTTCAGGCCTGTGAAAAAATCGAAAAAAGCGGTCCCTGGGACATTTGTTTCGTTGGATGGAACCTGAAGGACATGGAGACGTCGGAACTGATTCGACGCCTGAGAGATCGGGGAATTCCCTCCGTGCTGGTTATGGCTTCCGCGGTGGAGTGGAGCGCCGTCGAACAGGAGGCCAAGGCGGCGGGAAGCGAGGGATTCGTTCAGAAGCCCCTTTTTCCTTCGCTGCTGGCGGAAAGGATCAACGAGTGTTTCCACGCCGTTCAGGAAACTCAGGAGAAGGATGGAGTGAAGGACATCTCCAACTGTTTTCTGGGTTACCGGATTCTGTTGGCGGAAGATATTGAAATCAACAGAGAAATTCTCATTGCCCTGCTGGAACCCACGGCCATTGAAATCGTCAGCGCGAGGAACGGCATGGAGGCCTTCGCGGATTTCGCCGCCGCTCCCGACCGGTTTGACATGATTTTTATGGACGTCCAAATGCCGGAAATGGACGGATACGAGGCGACGCGCCGGATTCGCGCCCTGAATGTGGAGCGCGCAGTAAAAATTCCGATTGTCGCCATGACGGCCAACGTGTTTCGGGAGGACATCGAAAAATGCATGGAGGCCGGGATGAACGACCACCTGGGGAAACCTCTGAATTTTGACGACGTAATGGAAAAACTCTCGAAATATCTGCCCGAGAGAGGCAGAACGGCCGCGCGGGCTCTGACGTGAGTTTATGCGAAAGACGATTGAAACAGGGAGCTGTTCCTTATGGTAAATGACAGGCCGGAGTCCGACCTGCAGGTTGGCTCCCTCGACGGCTCCGTCGCGGGGCTGCCGCTGTCCAGCATCGACCATATTTTCGACAATCTCGACGCCTCGATTTACGTCATGGACATTGAGACAGATGAAATTTTATTTGTCAACGACAGGATCAACCGCAGTTACAGGACGGCCAGAGCCGGGGTCGGACAGAGATGCTGGGAGGTTATGCAGACCAGCGCCGACGGGCGCTGCGATTTTTGCCCCATGCACAAACTGACGAAGGAGCCCGAGCAGATTGTCCGCTGGGACGTGGAATGCGCCGACGGGCGCGTCTTCAGAAACACCGACCGCCTCATCGAATGGACCTGCGGCAAAAAAGTCCACCTGCAGCTGGCGGTGGACGTTACGTCTTACATCAAAATGGAGCGGGAGCTTTTGGAGGCCAAGGAAACCGCCGAGAAAGCGAGCAAAATCAAAAGCAGCTTTCTTGCCAGCATGAGCCACGAGCTCCGCACGCCCCTCAACGCCATCAAGGGACTGACGGAGCTGGAGCTTCGCAAGACGCTTCCCGTCGATACCCTCTCCAACCTCGAAAAAGTTTTTTCGGCAGGGAACACGCTTCTGAGTATCATCAACGATATTCTGGACATTTCCAAAATTGAGGCCGGCAGGATGGAGCTTCTGCCGGTGGATTACGATGTGGCCAACCTGATAGGAAACGTCGTCTCAATGAATATCGTCCGAATAGGCTCGAAACCCCTGGAATTTCGGCTGAAGGTAGATGAAAAACTGCCGTCCCGACTTTACGGAGACGATCTGCGCATCCTCCAGATTGTGAACAATCTCGTGTCAAACGCCATTAAATACACGAAAGAGGGATTTGTGGAGCTTTATGTTCATGGCTATTACGAAGCCGACCGTTTTATGCTGTGCTTCGACGTGAAAGACAGCGGGATCGGAATATCGCCGGAAAATATCGAAAAACTTTTCGGCGCGTACGAACAGGTCGATATGGCCAGTCACCGCGCCACGGAGGGCACGGGGCTGGGACTTGCGATCTGCAAAAATCTCGTCCGCATGATGCAGGGCAATATAACCGTTGAAAGCGAGTACGGCAGGGGAAGCCTGTTCTGCGTCACCCTGAGGCAGAACGTGGCGAACGTCACCATCATCGGAAGTGAAGTCGCCTCGAATCTGGAAAAATTTGATTTCATCACCAGCGCCGGCAAAAACCGGGAGGCGATGTCCTTCGTGTCGATGACGGGTAAAAAGGTGCTGGTGGTGGACGATGTGGAGATGAACATTGAGGTCGCGCAGGGCATGATGGAATACTACGATCTCACCGTTCACAGGGCGGCCAGCGGCTGGCAGGCGATTCAAATGATCCGGGACGAAAATCCGCGGTATGACCTGATTTTTATGGATCATATGATGCCAGGCATCGATGGCGTGGAGGCGGTGAGGATCATTCGGAACGAAATCGACACGGAATACGCCAGGAGTGTGCCGATTATCGCGCTGACCGCCACGGCCATGGCCGGCGCCGACGACATGTTCCTGAAGAGCGGGTTTCAGGGATACCTCTCCAAGCCCATCGATTCGAAGGAGCTGGACGCCATTTTGCTCCGGTGGATTTCTCACCCCGGAGGGCCGGAGAGCCCGGAACCGGAGACCTCTCTTCTGGATCAGAGGCAGGAGCACCGGATTCAGCAGAAATCCATGGATAAGTTCTTCTCCTTTGTCAGTATCGACGGAATGGATTTTGCCCAGGGCCTTGCGCGGTTTGACTACAAGCCCGAAATTTACCTGGCGGCTTTGAGGGGCTTCACAGACAGCGCTCCCGGCGCCCTGCGCTGTTTGAAGGAATACTGCGAATCCGACGACGAATCGAGTTTCGCCGATGTGGTTCAGGATATAAAGCTGTCCTGTTACAGCATTGGAGCGGACAAGGTCGGCAGAATCGCCGACACGATATCGATTCCGAGAGACGAGCAGACAGCCAGACAGCTCAACGCGTTCTGCGACGAAATTGAAGCTCTGGTGGAAAAACTCGCTTCCTTTATTTGACAGGGCATGGACCATCTGACAGTTTATGCCGCCCGCATTTTATAGATCGAATATCGGACGCGAAAAATGGGTTGATGCCGGGGGGAACGCTTTTGGTTACGAAGATTGGAATTGTCGGGCCGCAGACCAGCGTGGACCGGGTGATCGAGGCGATCAGAGGGCACGTGATGTACGTCGAACCCGTTCCGCTGCCGTACCGGACATTTCAGGACGCCGTTTCCATTCTTCGGGGAAGGCAGAGCGAGGTGGACTGCGTGCTCTTCACCGGCTCCACGCCTTACCGGTACGTTCTCCGCTTCCTCCGCGCCTCCTGCCCCTGGGAGTACATTCCTCAAAGCCTTCTCTCCCTCGTCTGCTCGCTCCTGCAGGCCGCCTACGTGAAGGGATTGGACATCCGCCGCGCGAGCTTCGATTCCTATAACGAGAGCCTGATTCACAACGCCTACCGCCAGGCGGGGTATGCGGGCGGCGACATCGAACCCTATTTCGCGGGGTTCAGCCTTTTCGAGGAAAACTACATCGACCTTCTCTGCCGGTTCCACAAACAACTGTTCGAGAGCGGCAGGACAACCTGCTGCGTCACGGGCATCGTTCGCGTGTTCGAGTTCCTGACCCGCGAGGGTGTTCCCTGCATCATCATCAGCAACGTAACGGAGGTCATCGTCCAGCAAATCAATAAACTGCGTCTTGATCTCCAGAGCAAGATGATGGAGGAGTTCCGTCTGGCCGCCGTTGAGATCGAGATAGCTTACCAGTCTGAGCGGACGTCCTCCGGCCCCAATATCCTCCAGCAGTTCTACGACAGAAGCGCCGTCAGCGAACCGGTTTATATGTTCGCGCAGAGGCTGGGCGCGGCCCTCGTTGAGTCGCCTCCCGATCATTTTTCTCTTTTCACAACCCAGACCGCTATCCGAAGCGAAACCGGGGACTTCAAACGGTTCGACCCGCTGCGGATGTTCTCTCTTCGCGGAGAGGAACAAAAGATTTTCGTCGGGATCGGCATCGGCGGCGACGCCAGCCAATCTCAGCACAACGCCCGCCTGGCGCTTCGCCATGCGAGATCGAACGGAGTCAGCTGCATGTTCGCCGTGCACGAGGATCAGCTCGTCATTGGTCCCGTCACCGACTATGAAGACGAGGAGAGCCAAAGGACCGGCGCGGCCCTGTCCCGCGTTTCGGAGCGGACCGGCGTCGGGTTGCGGACGCTGACCAGGCTGGACGGCATCGTCCGCCAGCACCATCTGCGTGACACGACGGCCAGAGAGCTGGCCGACCTCTACGGCATCAACCTGCGAAGCATGAACCGCATCCTGCTCAAGCTCGAAACGGGAGGATATCTGACCGTCGTGGGAAAGGAATCCTCGCCAACGGCGGGGCGTCCAGGACGGATCGTGCGAATCAACCTGAAAAAATAGATCATAATTCCTGAATTATTTTTCCCCGCCGGCTCATCCTTCAGTCCAAAATATTTCATAAGCCCATGCAACAGAAATATTTATGTTTTAGCCCCTCCTCTTTGGAGATTGTATTATGATCCTAAATAAGGTCAATATACGGCATGGTGAATTTTTGCTACTATCATGCGAATAAAATGAACTACAAATAAATTCCGGACGATAAGTAAGTATTTTTTGCTCAGGCTGAGATGAGAAGGACATGTATCGATACGTTATCAAACGGCTTTTGCTAATTATTCCCATCCTCGTCGGCGTGTGCTTCATCGTGTTTTTCATCAGCTCGCTTACGCCGGGAGATCCCGCCACGCTGATCCTGGGAACGTCGGCGGAGCAGTCGGCCATCGACGCGCTGAATCACGAACTCGGGTACGACAGGCCGCTTCTGGTTCGTTTCGCCCGTTATATCTATGACCTCATTTTCCGCCTGGACATGGGAAAATCTTACAGGAGCCAGATACCGGTCATCGACGTGATCCTCCGGCGCGCGCCCACGTCGATCATCATCGCGTTCAACGGGATGCTCTGCGCGTGCCTGATCGGGATTCCCCTGGGCGTGCTCTCCGCCGTCAGGCAGTACGCTGCGGTCGACACCCTTTCCACCACGACGGCCATGTTCTTCGCGGCCGTTCCGTCCTTTTGGCTGGGCATGATCCTCATGTACATCTTCTCGCTCAAGCTCGGAATCCTGCCGAGCAACGGCGTCGACAGCTGGCGGCACTACATCCTCCCCATGTTCGCCATCGGCCTCCCCTTCGCGGCGCATCAGCTCCGCTTCACGCGCTCCACCATGCTGGAGTCCGTCCGTCAGGACTACGTGCGCACGGCGCGGGCGAAAGGCGCCAGCGAGCGCGTCGTTATCTGGAAGCACGCCCTTAAGAACGCGCTGCTCCCCGTCATCACCATCACGGGCATCAACTTCGGCGGCCTGCTGGGGGGCGCGATGATCACCGAGACGGTCTATTCGATCCCCGGCCTCGGGATGCTTCTCGTCACCAGCATCAAGACGAAAGATATCCCCGTCGTCATGGGGACAACGCTCTTCCTCGCCGTCTTTTTCTGCCTCATCATGCTGGCGGTCGACCTGATGTACGCCTTCGTCGACCCGCGCATCAAGGCGAAGTACACGAAGTGAGGGACGCGCTCATGGAAAGCGAAAGGGCGAAACTCAAAAAACAGAGCGTTTTCAAGGAACTGTGGCGGCGCTACAGGAAAAATCCGGCGGCGATGGCGGGTCTCGTCTTCGTCGTCATCCTGATCGTCTGCGTCATCCTGGGCGACGTTATCGCGCCCTACAAGTCCGCCATCTCCCAAAACGTCAGGCAGCGTCTGCAAACGCCGTCCGCTGCTCACTTTTTCGGCACGGACGACCTGGGGAGGGACGAGTTCGCCCGCGTGGTTCACGGCGCGCGGTCGTCCCTCGCCCTCGGAGTGGTCACGACGCTTATCGCGCTGTCCGTGGGCGGGGTGCTGGGCTCGGCGGCGGGGTATTTCATGGGGCGCATCGACGACGTGATCATGCGTCTGATGGACGTTCTCACGTCCATTCCCAGCCTCCTGCTCTCCCTCGCCGTCGTCTCGGCGCTGGGCCCCGGCGTCCGAAACCTCATCGCCGCGATCACGATTTCGCGCGTGCCGGCCTTCGTCCGCATCGTGCGGTCCGCCGTGCTCACCATCGCGGATCAGGAGTTCATCGAGGCGGCGCTGGCGGGAGGGTCGGGCGACGCCCGCGTCATTTTGCGGCATGTCATCCCCAACGCGCTGGGCCCCATCATCGTGCAGGCGACCATGAGCATTTCCCAGCTCATCCTCCAGGCCGCCAGCCTGAGCTTTCTGGGGATGGGCGTGCAGCCGCCCCGCCCGGAGTGGGGCGCGATGCTGAACGAGGCGCGGGAGTTTATGCGCGTCGCCCCTCACATGATGATCTTTCCCGGCATGGCCATCGTCCTCTCGGCGCTGTCCTTCAACCTGGTCGGCGACGGCCTGCGCGACGTACTCGACCCCAAGCTGAAGAACTGACGCGGGCGATGGAACAGGCGATGGAACAGAAAGAGTATGCCATGAACGACACGCTGCTTCACGTCGAAAACCTCAGCGTCATCTATAAGACCGACCTCGAAACGGTCCGGGCGGTGAACGGCATCGACCTTTCGCTGAAACGCGGGACAACCCTCGGCCTGGTGGGAGAAACCGGCGCGGGAAAGACGACGACCGCCCTTTCTCTGCTTCGCCTGCTGCCGGAGCGTATCGGAATCGTGACGGGAGGGAAAATACTGTTTGACGGGCTGGACCTCCTGTCCCTGCCGATGACTGAAATGCGCGCCATCAGGGGAAAACGGATATCCATGATTTTTCAGGACCCCATGACCAGCCTGAACCCGGTGCTGACCATCGGCGACCAGATCGCGGAGGCGCTCATTCTGCATAAATACGGCGGAAGGCACGACAGGAGCGTCGAGGAGAAGGTCGAGACCGTCCTCTCACTTGTTGGCATACCGCCGTCGCGGAAGAATGAGTACCCGCATCAGTTCTCCGGCGGGATGAAACAGCGCGTGGTCATCGCCATCGCGCTCGCCTGCGAGCCGGACCTGCTGATCGCGGACGAGCCCACGACGGCGTTGGACGTCACGATTCAGGCGCAGGTGCTCAAGATGATGCGCGACCTCAAAGAGCGCCTGAGAACCTCAATGATCATGATCACGCATGACCTTGGCGTCGTGGCGCGCACCTGCGACGACGTGGCGGTGATGTACGCGGGCGAGATCATCGAATACGGAACGAAAGCGGACATCTTCAAAGGGGCGAATCACCACCCCTACACCGTCGGGCTCTTCGGCTCCATCCCCTCCATCCGATCGGAAGCCGTGCGGCTCAACCCGATCGGCGGACTCATGCCGGACCCCACGAACCTCCCCCCGGGCTGCTCCTTCTCTCCCCGCTGCCCCCAGCGCGTGGATGTCTGCGACTGCGTCCATCCCGACGACGCAATCCTGGGAACGCACAGGATTCGCTGTCATCTCTTCGCTGGAAATTCCTTCGACGGAAATCTCTTCGATGAAAGGAGGGATTTGCGTGAGGCGCAACGTTGATGCCCCGACGGGTGAAACGCCGCTTGTGGAGACCATCGGGCTCAGGAAATACTTCAAAACCTCGCGGGGAATGCTCCACGCGGTTGACGACATCGACCTGAAGATCATGAGGGGCAGGACGCTGGGCGTCGTCGGCGAGTCCGGATGCGGAAAAAGCACGCTGGGCAGGGTCATCCTGCGCCTGATTCCCCACACGGACGGGGACGTGCGCTTCGAGGGCGAGAGCATCATCCATTACGGCAAGAGCCAGCTGCGGGAGATGCGGAAGAGGATGCAGATCATCTTTCAGGACCCCTATTCCAGCCTCGACCCGCGCATGACGGTCTCGGAACTCATTTCCGAGTACATGATCGTGAACCGGATATTCCGGACGCGGCGCGAGATCGACAACCGCACGGCGGAGCTGATGGACACGGTGGGGCTGGCGCAAAGGCTGACCAACGCCTATCCCCACGAGCTCGACGGGGGAAGACGGCAGCGCATCGGCATCGCCCGCGCTCTTTCTCTGAACCCGAGTTTCATCGTGTGCGACGAGCCGGTCTCGGCCCTGGACGTCTCCATACAGGCGCAGATACTCAACCTTCTGATGGATTTGCAGGATGACCGGGGACTGACCTACATGTTCATCACGCACAACCTGTCGGTCGTGAAACACATCTCCGATGAAATCGCCGTGATGTACCTGGGGAAGTGCGTCGAGCGCGCTCCTTCACGGGAGCTGTTCGCCAATCCCCTGCACCCCTATACGAAAGCTCTGATCGCCGCCATTCCGGAGCCGGATATCGACGTCGCGGCAAAGGAATCGGAGGTCATTCGAGGGGAGGTGACAAGCCCCATCGAACCACCGCCCGGATGTCGCTTCGCTTCCCGCTGCGATTTCTGTTCTTCCGCCTGCGTGAACGGGGATCAGGAACTCCGCGAAGCCGGAGAGGGGCATTACGTGGCCTGCGCGTTAGTGAAAGGAAAAAGCGAAGATGTATAAAAGCGCCGGTGGGTTATTTTGTTCAATTTTTTGTTTTGTTCGATGCTTTGTTTTGTTAATAGTTAATAATTTGTTTTGTTAATAAAAGGAGGAGTAGTTATGTGTAAAAAGATGCTCTTCGCGCTCGCAATCGCTCTCGCCGTTCTCACGGCGTGGGGTTCGTTCCACGCGGCGACGGCCGCGCCGAGGACCGACATCAACCTGACGATCCCCAGCGAGATGACCTCACTCGACCCGTACTACACGACGGCCCTCGCGGACCTTCAGATACTGTGGCAGATGTACGAAAGCCTGTACTACACCCAGGACGACACCACGCTTGCGCCGCGCCTCGCGGAGTCCCACACGCTGGCTTCGGACGGCAGGACGTACACCTTCAAACTTCGTAAGGCCAAATTTCACAACGGAGAGCCCGTGACGGCGGACGACGTGGTCTTTTCCTTCCAGCGGGCCATGAAAGCGCCCGCGATGGCGATGCGCGTCTCGCCCATCGAAAGCGTGCGCGCGGTGGATCCCTCCACGGTCGAGGTGAAGACGAAGGCCGTCATGACCGCCGCTCTGGGTTATATCGTCGATATCGCGATCCTGAACAAAAAGGCCGTCGAGGCGGCTGGGGACAAGTTCGGGACGACCGTCGTGGATTGCGGCACCGGCCCCTACAAGGTCGTGAAGTACGACCCCAGCAGCCGCGTCGAGCTGGTCGCGTTCGACGACTACTGGCGCGGCGCGCCGGCCATCAAAAACGTCACGTACCGCATCATGCCCGACACCTCCAGCGCGCTTATCGCCTTTGAGAGCGGCGAGCTGGATCTGGTGCAGATTCCGCTGTCGAACTGGGCCGGGATCGAGGAGAGCAAAAAATACACGACGGTGCTCGCTCCTGAGAACCACATCAGCTATCTGGCCTTCAACATCAGCGAGAAGCCCTTTGACAATCAGAAATTGCGCCAGGCGATGGCCTGCGCTGTGGATAAGGAGTCCATCATCATCGCGTCCTACGAGGGATTGGCGGAGCCCGCCGATTTCATGCTGTACCCGAAGTACGTCGCGGACGCGCCAAAGGACGGCGTCAAATACGAGTACAACCCCGAGAAGGCAAAGGCGCTCATGAAAGAAGCGGGCTGCGCCGACGGGATCGACGTGGGGCCCATGATCATCATCGGCAGCAGCTACTGGCCCAAGATCGCGCAGGTCCTCCAGCAGAATTTCGAGGAGATCGGCGTCACCTGCTCGATTCAGCCGATGGACACATCCGCCGTCATCGCGAATATGCGCAAGGGGACCTACGGCTTCGGGCTCATGGGACTCAGCCTCGACCGCGATTTCAGCTATTTTTCGCGGCTGACGCACACCCGCTCCGCCGAAGTGGCGGCCGTGAAGTTCCGCGACCCGCACATCGACGAGCTGATGGACAAGGGCGACGTGGAGCTCGACCACGCGAAACGTCAGGCGATCTACAGGGAAGCGAACGATTACGTGCAGGAAATCTGCGGGTTCGTCCCCATTCTCTACAGGTCGAAGCCCTACGCCTGGTCCAAAAACCTCAACGCCAGTCTGGATCTGACGTTCTACTTCATCTACAATTTCAGCTGGAAATAGGACGCATTATAAATATTCGCGGGCGCGCCGTCTGAAACGGCGGCGCGTTTTATGAAACGAACGACTCTCGGGAAGGCTCGGGCTGTCTCCCGCAGGCGAGGTGTGTTCATGGATTTGAAAAGTGAAATCATGCGTCTGTCGTCTCTGCGCGGCGTCTCGGGAGACGAAGGCGCCGTGTCGGCCGATCTCGCGGCCAGGCTGCGCCCCCTGACGGACTCGGTATCCGTCGATCCATTCGGGAACGTCGTGGCCATGCGCGGCAGTTCCCGAACGGGCGCGCCGAAGCTCCTGATCGACGTTCACATCGACCAGGCGGGCCTGATGGTCACGGAGGTGACGGACGATGGCTTCGCCCGTTTTTCGCCAATCGGCATCGACGCCAGAATCCTGCTCTCGAACGAAATGACGATCCTGACGCGAAACGGCCCGCTCAAAGCCATCGTGAGCGCGCTGCCCCCTCACCTCCAGGAAGACGGGGACGAGCTGAAAGCGCCGCGCCCGGAGGATATGACGCTGGACCTCGGCATGAGCGGCGAAAAGGCGAGAGAACTGATCCGTCCGGGCGACTTCGCCGTATACGACACGAGGCCGGTGGAGCTTCTGGGCGGAACGATCGCCGGCCCGGCGATGGACAACAGAGCGGGGCTCGCAGCCGTTCTCCACGCGCTCGAAGGGCTTGCGGGCGTGGAACTGCCGTGTCAGCTCGCGGTCGCAGGCGTCACGAGGGAGGAATCCGGGTTGCACGGCGCGGAGCAGGTCGTCAGGCGCGAACGCCCCGAATATATCGTCGTGGTGGACGCCTGTCACGCGCGAACGCCGGACGCCGGGAAATATGAGCGGGTACACGAGATGGGGGGCGGGCCGGTGATCGGGCGCGGCGCGAACAGCTCCCCGCGCATGGCGGAGGCGTTGATCGCGGTCACCGAGCGGGAAAACATCCCTTATCAGCTTGAAGCCATACCGAGAACCAGCCGGACGGACGCCTGGGCGGCGCAAATCGCGGCGTGCGGCGCGGCGACGGTCGTCGTTTCTCTGCCGGTCCGGTATATGCACATGCCCGTCGAAACGGTCCGCCTGGACGACGTGGAAGCGCTGGGAAAGCTGTTATGCGCCTTCTGTCGGGACTTTCGCGGTTTGGACTTTCAGGGTTTGAATGGAGAAGGAGGCCGCGTCTCATGACCTCGCGAACCGAACTGACCGCGTTGATGCAGACGCTGTGCGCCGTCGATGGCGTTTCGGGCTACGAGGATCGCGCGCGTGCGGCCGTCCGCGAGATGGTCGCGCCCCACGCCGACGAGATGACGACCGACGCGATGGGGAGCCTCATCGTATTTAAAAAAGGAGCGGAGCGCCCGGCCCGGCGTTTAATGATCTGCGCGCACACGGACGAGGTCGGGGGGCTCGTCTTTCGAATCACGGACGAGGGGTTGCTGAAATTCGTCGCCGTGGGCTCTCTCGACCCCCGCGTCATCCTGGGGCAAAGGGTGCGGATCGGAGAGAAGAACCTGCCCGGCGTGGTGGGCGTCAAGGCGTTCCAACTGTGGGACGAAAAAAAGAAAACCCTCTGCCCTTCCATAGAGGAGCTGTTCGTCGATATCGGCGCCAGGGACAGGGCGGAGGCGCTCCGGCACGTCCACGTCGGCGACCCGATCGCCTTTGAAAGCGAGCCCTGCCCGTTCGGCGAGGACTATTTCAAGGCGAAGGCCATCGACGACCGTCTGGGCTGCGCCGTGATGGTTGCGCTCATCCGGGAAGAACTGCCGTTCGACGCGTGGTTCGCGTTCTCGGTGTGCGAGGAGGTCGGGCTTCGCGGCGCGGCGGCGCTCACGGAACGGGTCCGCCCCGACGTGTCCCTTGTCCTGGAGGGGACGAGCGCGGCGGACATGCCAGGCGTTCCCTCCGACAACCGCCCGACGTATCAGAGAGGCGGCGCGGCGGTTTCTCTGATGGACCGCGCCACGTTTTACGATCGGGATGTTCTGCGGCGAATGACGGAAGCGGCGGATGCCGAGGGTATTCGCTGGCAGCCCCGCGACGGGGCGAAAGGGGGCACGGACTCCGGCTCGATCCATCTGAGGAACGGCGGCTCCCTTACGTTCGGCGTGTCCGCGCCCACCCGCTACATTCACAGCGCCAACAACGTCCTGTATCTGCCTGACGCCGTCGCCGTGCTCGACCTGACGCGGCTTTTCATTCGCATAATGGGGAAGTGAAGATATGACGGAACTGCTCGCGTTAATCAAAAACATCGTGGAAGCTCCGGCGCCCACGGGATACCAAAAAGAGAGAGCGGAAGTTTTGGCCCGCGCGATGGAGGGCCTTGCGGACGAAATTTCGTTCGACCCCCTTGGCAGCCTGATCGTGTGCCGCCGCGGAACCGGGGGAAATGGGGAAAAGGGGAGAAAAATCATGATCTGCGCTCCTCTCGACTCGCCGACGTTGATCGCGAAAACCCCCGACGGGACGGGGAAGGTCGGTTTTATGCCGATAGGGACACTCGATCCCCACGCTTTGGTTGGCGCGCAGGTCCGCTTCAGCGGCGGAGGGCGCGGCGTCGTCGCTTATGACGCCTCCGTAGAAATGAAGAATCTGTATATCGACATGGGCTCGCCTGAACACGCCTCCGGAGTCAGGGCGGGGGATGCCGCCACGTTTCCTCCGGCGTTCGCGGAGGGGGACGGCATTGTGATCGGGGCCTCCTGCGCGGCGGCGGCGGCGTGCGCCGCGCTCGTCATGGCGGCGGGAGAAACGCGCGCCCGAGGCGATATGGCGTTCGTTTTCGCCGCGCAGGCAGAGCTGGACGCCAGAGGCGTCAGGGCGGCATCCGGGGCCCTCGCCCCCGAGATTGGCGTCGCGATTGACGTCATCGACGCTGGAAGGACGAAGTTCGGACACGGCCCGTCCGTCGTCCTTCGGGACACGGGCGCGATATACCCCCGGGATGCGGTTGAGCGGGTCGAGACCTGCGCCAGGAGAGCGGGCGTCGAGCTTCAGCGCGAGATCATCGACAAACCGGACGGACGCGAAACTGCCGCAAGCCACATGCTTCGCGCCGGCGCGTCGGCGTGCGCCATCGGCCTGCCCACGAAAGGCCGTCTCTCTCCCGGCGAGATGATCTGCCTCCGCGACGCGGAAGGTGTGGCAAACGTGCTCGCGGAGATCATTCGCACGGCGTAAGAAGACTTTCTTTCCAGTACAGCATGAACCAGTACAGCATGAAGCTCAGGGCAGCCTGTAACGGATGTTCCTTCTGCCGGCTCTGATCCGGAGGATGCCTTCTGCGTCAGGGCCCGTTCCGTCCGTGAGGATCATATAGACTTCTACGGCATTTTCTCTTAAAACGGCCTCCGCGATCTCGGCTTTTTTCCCGCCTTTCAGTCCGTTGAAGCTCATTCGGGCAAGCGGTTCCAGCGTTTCCGCGTCCCCTCGAATGACGACGCCTGGGCCGCCGGGGTGGGAGAACATGCTGAAACCGTTTCCAATATCCTCCGTCGTGCCCTCGGAAGACCGACCCTCCCGGTTCGGGTTGCCCAGCACGCCTCCCGTAGAGGCGCAGATTTCTGGATGGCGGAAGGTGATCCCCACCGCGTATATGAAAGACTTCGCGCGTTCCTGCACCGCTTCGGCGGCTTTTTTGTCCAGAAGGAAGAGGTCACGGCAGGATGAAAGGTTCAGATGTTCCAGCCTCCTCATTTCCTCTTCACAGAGCCGTTCCGTCCCCGACTGACAAAAGCCTCCGGCGGCGAAGGGAATGGACGACCCCATCATCCCCGCGCAAAAAAACACTCCTGTGACCGTGTCATCCATAATGTTCGAGCACCGCTTCCGCCATGGCGAGGCAGGCGGCGGCGCAGTCGCCGGGCCTGTCCCGCCAGCTTTTGAGAAAAGCGGCGAAGGCCGCCTGAGCCTCTGTGAAAGGGCCGGGCACGTTGATGACGACCGTATCGCCCAGCCGGCCGCAGAGCATTCTGCTCCACAGGTGGCCATTCTTTCCGTAGATGGCTCTGGACGCCGGATTTTCCAGGATTTTTTCCAGCGCCGAGTGTGTGTAATCTTTTCCCAGGCTGCTGCTGTGCCGGTGTCCGCCGCCGCTTCCTCCGATCAGAACAACCAGCCCGGCTCCTCCGTCGCGCCCTTCCAACACGGCCTCGGCAATGGCCGATTCCTCGTCTGAAAGCGGGGAGGCCCGGATTACCCGGCACAGGGGGTACGCAGCGAGAACCTGACGCATGAGTTCGGGACTGTCCGTGTCCAGAACAGTCCCGTCCCGAATTTCACCGCCCGTGGGCAGGATCAAAACGTTTCTCATTTTTTTACGACGCGTCCTTCTTTATGGGGCATCCATCTTTCCGCGGCGCAGGCGGCGTCTCTGTCAGGAGGCATGTCGGCGAAGTCAGCGGGAATAATTTTTCGTGAAGCCGTCACAGCCGTAAGGTCGGAAATCGTGATGCCCTCGGCAAGGGCAAGCGCTTCCACAAACCCTCTTTCGTTCCTGAGAACCTGTTCGTCGGGGACGCCGTAGATGTCCATTTCGATAGAACTTCCCGTAACTCCGATAACCCGAACGACACTTCCGACCTTTTCGCTCAGAATGGCTTCCAGCCGTCTCGTGTCCAGCCCTTTCACGGACAGTCCGCTGATTTTGAGAACCTGTTTGTCCGCCTGGGCGATGATATAGGTCTCGTTATCCATCGTGGCCCCTTCCCGATTTTCCGCCGCGATTCGATCAGGCCGCGCCCGAGGTCAGCTTCAGGTTTGGGTCGATCTCGAAATACTGCATACTGCCGTCCGCCAGAACCGACACCTTCGTTCCCGGGCCGTAATCCCTGAGCAGCTCCATGACCTCCGCCCAGGAGTTGACGTAGACCTGCTTGTCCATGTTGCCCAGGATGTGCGCCGTGGTGGAATCTCTGTTCATGAAGCAGATGATGCGGCGGATGAAATCGCTGGGCTTGGCTACCTTGCGGTACTGCCTGCCGGGGGCGTCGTCGCCGAACATGCCGAAAAGATAGTGAACGATCTGTCCCATGGTGGTTCGGTCGATGAGCACGATGTCTCCGCCTGTTTCTCTGGAAATGCCCAAAAACGCCAGGGCGAGAGCGATGTTGGCCTCGTTGGAACGGGCGTTGGCGTTGACGATGACGATCTGCTTGTCCCTGGCCCGTTTGGAAACGTAGATTTCCTGGGCCTTGGGAACCGCCGCGTAGTATTCCTCAATGGCGTCCCCGGAGTATACGTCAACGATCTCCTGGCGGGTGTTGAAGAGGCAGTCGATCTTGAAGAACTCCCCCACCATCCGGGTCATTTCCTCCACTTCCGTGCGCATGGCGTCCACCCGCAGGTCGCCCAGCAGGTCCGCCAGGGAGACTTTGTTCTTTTGCATGAACGAAACGATGGCCGTGTGGTTTCCGTTCACGGTCACGTCCGAAGCCATGCCGGGGAACAGGATTTTGCCGCCGCCGCCGAAAGCGTTGAAGATGTGGGGAAGCATGGCGCCCAGACCGATTTTCAGGTCGCAGGCCATCAGCTCGGCGTTGATTTGGACGGGAATCCCGCGTTTGGTGACGCCGATCTGCAGGTTGTTCTCGTAGCAATTATGGTTGTAGACGTCGTAGCTGCTGACGATTTCTTCGCCCAGTTTGCAGACGAAGTCGCGCCTGTTGTGCGCCCCATGCATGCCCAAAGCGCAGAGGAATCGGATCTGCTCCTTTTGAATGCCCGCCGCGTGCAGCTCTTCCAGAACGATTTCGGCCAGGATCTGCGTGGGCGTGCCACGGGAAATATCGTCGAAAACGATGGCGACCTTTTGCCGGCCCCTGGCGAGCTCCCGAAGGGGCGGCAGGCCGAAGGGCCTGTTGATTTTCGCCCGGATTTCCTCCTTTGTAAGCGCGGGCAGGGAGTCGGCTTTGACGCCGTGGTACTCCACGTCCCAGGCGTCAGGCAGCTCGATCTCCACCGGCTCGAAACCCTGCCACATATTTTGCTGTAAAGTGAACTTCATGCCTTCGTTCCTTCAGTATCCTTCAGGACTTCGCCTTGCCCGAGTCCATCAGAGTGGCCGCGATGCCCACCGCGAAGGAAACCACCAGGGAAGGATACAACACCGAAATCCTGCCGTCGAGTCCCATGACAAGCCAGACGGCGACGACGATGGTGCTCGCGATGACGCTCCAGGATGCGGCTTTCGTGGTGACCCTGCTCCAGAAGGTTCCACCGATGATGGCGAAGCTGAAGGGCGAGCCGCAGGCGTACCGGACGGTCATGAACAACGCGTTGATGGCGCTGGAGGGCAGAAGGATGGCGGGAATCAGGGTGATGTAGGCCGCCAGGATGGTTCCCCATCGAGACACTGCCAGCAATTGCTTATCTGTGGCCTTCGGGTTGATGAGATCGAAATAAAGGCCTTTCACCACCGTCCCGGCGGACATGATGAAGGTGGCCATGGTGGCCGCGATAATCATGGTGGTGACCGCGAAGAAGAGACCTGCAACGGCAGGGTGGCTGAGTTCCTTGGTGATCCATGCGAAAGCGCCGACGCCATTCCCCAGGCTGAAATTGCTGTGCTTGGCCGCCATCATGCCTATGATGCCGGTGATGATGCAAATCGGAGCGCTGATGACGTAGCCCAGCAACGCCCCCGCGCGGGCAACGCCGTCGCTTCTGGCGGCCAGCAGGGGCTGGAGGACCACCTGGGACAGAGACGAACTGAGGACGCCGCCGAGAATAAGCGCTCCCACGTAGGCGGGCGTCATGCGTCCGGCGAATATTTTTCCGTGCCCTTCCGGAAGGCTGGCGACCAAACCGCTGTAGCCGCCAAATTTATTCAGGTGCATAATGACAAACGCGATGAGGAGCAGGTAAGTGAAGAAACACACGATCTTGCCGATGACCTCCGCTCCCTTCATTCCGGCGTAACCGGTATAAACCGCAGCCAAGGTGATGGAAACGACCAGGCAGATCCTGACGTCGAGTTCGGGGATGACGACCTGAATCAAAGAGGCGACGGATTTGCTCTGAAGGGGAATGAGGAACAGCATCATGAGAAGGAACATCACGGCGTAAAAACGGGACAGCCCTTTGTTGAAATGCTGCCTGAGAAAGGCGGGGACGGAGTCGCCCGTCATTTTGGCGCGGAGCCCTCCGGCGAACAGCGCGTCCACGATGAAGTAGGAGCCGGTGCCCAGGGAGTACCACATGGCCGCCAGACCGAAGTTGTAGCCGTCCTGAGCCGCTCCCACGATGGCGGCGCCGCCGATTTGGAAGGCCGCGTAGATGCAGGCCAGCCCCCACACTCCCAATGTTCTGTCCGCGCCGCTCCACTGGTTGGACTGGCTGATGACGTTGCCCGCGTAAATGCCCAGAGCGACCATGATCAAAAACGCTATGACCCATGTTGCGATTAACATATATAATCACCTCATAGTTTTGAAATTCCGCTTTTTTAACGGGTCCATGACCCACGGCCCTGGTTAAACTTCAATCTCCGTCTCTTTAGCGACTTTCGACACGGGAAGCTTCGAGGGTTTGTCCACGCCGGGGATGATCTCGTCGGCGCGGGTCAAAATTTCCTCGCGGCTGAGTTTGGGCGTGGGTTTCTGTAATGTTTCCCTGGTGATGCCGACGCTGCTCAGTTCCAGCCACGCCCTTGGGGTGATGTTGTCATAGTCGATTTCGGCGTGGTAATGCCGGGCCACCGACAACACCGCCGGCGAGCCTCCGATGATCCGCCCTGGAACGCAGCCGTCGTCGATGGCGTTGAGAACGTGTTCCGCCAAAAAGGCCTTGTCGGAAACAATGCATTGGATGTCGCTTTTGAGAGTTCTTGAGTACGGGCCGGAATTGTGCGATGTGTCTCCGGCTTTGAAGAGCGGCACCTGAAAGACGCGCCCGTACAGTTCGGGAACCACCATGCCGATGCCCACCGAAATTTCCCCTCCGCAGTACCCCACCAGCACGTCGCCATCGCCCAGGACGCACTGGATCTGGCCCAGGATGGGAAGCAGAATCTCCTCCATGGTGGCTATGTTCATCATTTCCGTGGCGGAATTGTTGTTGTTAGCTCGTCCGGTCATGACCGCCTGGTGCTTTGGGATACTTTTGGTCGCCGGTTTTGGTCCTCTGAAGAGCCTCCTGCCGGAGTAGCGCTTTTCCCACTGGATCAGGTGGGGCTCCTTTTCGACGCGCTCTCTGGAGTAGGGCATCTCCGCCATGAACAGCGTGCCGAAATCTTTGTTGAGTATTCCTCTGTCCATGGCGGCCATGCAAATGATTGCACCCGGGGCCATAAGTCCGTCGCTGGTGGTGGTGACGGCCTCCATGTCGAAGATGTTGATGCCGCAGGGCCCTCCACAGGCTTTTCCCACAGCCAGAATGGCCTCCTGGATAGTCGTGCCTGCCCTGCGGATGTCCCTGACGTCGATGTAGGCGATGGTCAGCGGAATGAACTTGTCCTCCAACATCCCCTCGGCGATGAGGCGGTACCTCAATTTACCCATGGTTATCCTCCTTTCTTCAGTCTTTTTTCGCTCGAGCGTCGATGTCTTCGTAGCCCGTCAGGGGTAAACTTTCGACAGGGTGGTAAAATTTCAGCGGCAGTCGCTTATCCTCCACGTCGGTAAAACCGGCGAGTTCCGCCTCCTCCGTCTCGTGGAAAATGGTGATTTCGCGCAAAATGGCTTTGACCTTCTCTCCGTTGGGGCCGTAAGCTCGCAGGACGAGGGTGTGTTCCGTTTCCGGGATCAGGTTCATGAAATGCGCCTCTACCCTCTGGACGTCCGGACGCTCCACCAGTTGCTGAATGGTTTCCTCAATGCGTCCGGTGGCCACGGATTGCATTTTGGCTGTCCGAAGGTTTTCCAGGCCCGTCACTTCAAACTCCTTGCCAGGGACCTTGCACGCCGCCCGGCGCAGTTTCTCGTAAAACTCCGTCAGTTTCGTGTGCATAAACCTCATTCACTCAACCACCTTTCATTATTATTTGTGTTATGTATGATGTCGACATATAGATAAGATTTAAAAATTATAATATGTTCGGTCACTGTTGACAATATGCGTGTCACTTTGTGCAGGAAGTCCCGAGAAAATAGATCTATGAAGCCAGCAACAATTGCAAGGACTATGTACGTCGACCGAAAGATCAATTCATAGAATATATTTTATATTTATGACCAAATTGGTTCACCCTGTACTTCCAAGCCTTATCACACATAGATATAAAAATACGGGACTTCAGGATCAAGGCCTCTCGAAGTCCAATCCATTGGAGGACAGTGGGAGATCTGCAAGCTTTAGGCTTCTATTGAATTCCTCTATGTACTTCGCTTTGCGCTGCCTGTCTGAGTGCTTTTATATATCCGATGGCGAAAGCGGTCTGGGCAGCCAACCCAGTAGTCATATCGGGACTATGATCATAGATCATCGTCCCATTGTAACCGGCCTCCACAAAGGTTTTCATAATCTGGTACATATCCGCATACCCGTCATCCACAAATGTTTCAATGAAATATGGAAGCGTACCAGATACATTGCGAAAATGTACAATCGAAACCTTACCGGCCTTTACAAATTCTTGGATAGCCTGAAAAATATCTGAGAAGTGAGCGCGTCCTCCCTCCAACCAACAGCCGCAGCAAAATTCCATGCCGAAGAAATCGCTTTCAGCGATTTCGAAGGCCCGCCTGTAGTCGTCGATGTTTTCAATGAGAGTTGCGACTCCCAAAGAACTGGGAACGGGTGGGTCATTCGGATGGAGGCAGATTCTCACCTTACTTTCTTCTGCGGTTGGCACGGTAGCTTTTACGAAGTATTCGAAATTCGCCCATGTTTCTTCCTTCGTCACAAGCAGTTTTTTTGAGAGAGGGTCGGCATCCACTGTTTGTTGGTCATAAAGGCGCGTCGGCGCTCCGCCACGGGTCGTGATCTGATACCTGGGCTGTCCAGATTTTACCACCCAGCCTTCCGGCGATGTCGCGTAGGCATGTTGTGATTCCCATGTGATAGTTGTTGTAGGTACGCCGATCTTTCCGAGAACGTTGATAAAATTATTCAGCCGTTCAATGTCTCTGTCCCGTTCTGGCAGACCTCGATGGACAGCGTAGGATTTGGCGTAATCGAGGCTGCCTAAGTTGAACAGGTTGAGATGATACTTTGCGGTACGCTCCTTAAGCCGCGCCAGAAAATCGTAATTATCCTGGTCTGTCTTTATCCAGGCATAGCAACAATCGATACCCATCTGCTGCAAAAACTGTAAAAAGTCATCGCTTTCTTCCGCGTCGATTCTGTTACTGATTTTGATGTTAGAGTTTCCGTGGTATTCTTTTACGAAATTCATCCCATTGACTCCTCTATCGAAAAAGCTTTACAAATAACGGTTCTGCCTTCAGGCATGGGGTACTGACGGAACAAAATCCAGCATGTTCAACATGCCTTTGATGTACCCAAGTTCATGTGCCCGCGCCCTGTGGCCGTATAAAGAATCAAAATCCATGTGCGCTACATGGTCTTCCATGATCAGTCCCTCAAATCCCTCTTCGGCAAGGAGCTTTATAATTTCTGCCGGGTTGAAGTTGCCCTCACCCAAGAAACATTCCTTAAAATTGGGTAGAATACCCTGAACATCACGAAAATGCACACTATATAGGCGGTGATTTTTTGTAAAGAACCGGATCAAATCCCTGACCGCGTCCGCTCCACCCATTTCCGAGCAGCATCCAAGACAGAGGTTAGCTCCCCATGCGTCACTGTTGGCGACGACCATTGCCTTCTCATAGTCCTCCCTGGAGGTGACCATGCGTTGTATTCCATTGAATTCCTTTAACGGTGGGTCATCGGGATGTAACAATAATTTGACGCCTTCTTCTTCCGCCACGGGTGTGACGGCTTTCATAAAGTACGCGTAATTCTCAAACAAATGTTCCGTCGTCAATCCCCTGGCAACCTCGAACACATCGTAGTCCAGTAAATGGCGTTTGCGTCTCATCAGCTCTGTAAAAGCATTCGAATTAACACGCAGATTTTCAAGGCGAAATTCCGAGACTTTTGAATTACCTCGCCCAAGTGCTTTGTCGTCCGTGCGCCACACAAAGGTTGGGGAAAAGTGATGACCGAAAAGCCTGATATCAAGCCGTGCCAGGTTACGTATAGTAGTAATGTAATTTGCAATCTGTTCGTCACGTCCCGGCAGGCCTAAAATTACCCTGTCATAAAATATCAGGGGTATGTTTTCGATCATGACTAACTTGAGTCCATGGTGTTGTATTCTGTCTTTCAGGTCTTTTATGTCCTCAAAAGCCCATACTTTTTCCCCTGGCAGCGCGGGAGTATTCATTTGGATTTCATGTATGCCTAACTGAGTTGCGAAAGCAGCCATTTCTTCGTCAAATACCTGGAATTGGCTGACAACCATCCTAATGTTGTGTTTCATGAAGACACCTCACAGTGTGGAATACGTTGTTCTTGCTATCTGGGTGTTACAAACCGTCCCCCTCATGGCATGGAGGGCTAACAGCAGCGTTCGTCCGGACTTTTCTCTCAAGATCACATATAGCCGCCGAGAAGCAGGTGTGGCAAGCCAAGTGTCAGAATCGGGAACAGGTTTATCAGCAACAGGACAAGCAACAAAGCGATGTAGTAGGGTGTGACAGCTTTAAATGCCCGTTCAAAGCTGATCCCTCCGATTTTAGAGGTTATCGATAGACAGATTGCCATTGGCGGTGTCAACAGACCGATCATGAGATTCAACACAAATATTACCCCGAACTGTACTGGATTGATGCCAAGAGATCTGGCAATAGGGAAAAGAATTGGCGCAGCTATGGTAATTGCCGCCACAGTTTCCATGAATGTACCCAAAAAGAGAAGAAATAAGTTGATTAGCAGCAAGACTACCCAGGGGTTCTGGGACAGGGAAAAAAGGAACCTGGCGACGGTTTCTCCTACTTGCTGGTCTCCCAGCGCCCATGTGAACACTTTACCTGTACTCACAAAAAGGAGGACGATCCCGACGGAGTTAACGGCCTGTTCGAAAATACCGTAAAGATCCCGGAATTTCAATTTTTTGTAGATGAACATGCTTATGAACAGAGCATATACGAAAGCAAAAGCGCCAGCTTCTGTAGGTGTGATATTGCCATTCTGGAGGCAGTACAAAAGGATTACTGGCGTCAGCAGCGCCCAAAATCCGTCTCTGAAAGATTTCCATAATTGCTTCATCGTTGCGCGTTTTTCTACGGGATAATTACGTTTTCGAGCGATAACGTATACCGTCACGCACATGAACAACGCCATGAGAACCCCAACAACCACGCCTCCGTAGAACATAGCTCCGATGGAGACGTTAGCAAAGATGCCGACATACACCATGGGGTTGGAAGGAGGAAATATCGGCCCTATTGTACTGGACGCAGCAGTTATACCGACAGCAAAATCGGCGTCGAACCCTTTTTCTTTCATGGCGTGGATTTCGATATTGCCGAGCCCCGCCGCATCGGCATTTGCGGAACCTGACATTCCGGCAAAAATAAGGCTGGCCAGTACGTTAACGTGCGCGAGACCGCCTTTGATGTGCCCCACCAGGCAATTGGCAAATTCGAAGAGTTGTTCCGTGACACCAGCATGGTTCATCACATAGCTTACTAAAATAAAAAAAGGAGATGCCATGACCGCATAATTACCGAGCCCCGACACCATTCCCTGGGAGATATTGCTGAGGGGCAACCGTCCCGAGAGAAGGATGAACGCAAAGCAGGATATAAGCATCGAAAAAGCGATAGGCACGCGCAATACGATTAATAAAAGGAAAAACGCGATTATGAAGAACAGGTAATCGCCGGCCATAAACTAATTTTCTCCTTTCGCTGGGATTTCACTCAGCCCCTGGTTATCGTTGAACTCTTCTTTAAAAGTGCGTCTGATATTGTGGCCGAAAAGCAGTAGCATAAATGGGGTAACAATGGGGAACCCCAGATACCTGATTCCGTTTGGTAAACCGAGTGACGGAGTGCTCAGGTTCCATTGGCGAATGGAGAGCCTGATACTGTAGATGGCTATCGTGGATACTAAGATGAAAAGCACCACCTGTGTCAACAAGAAAATAATTCGTTGGAGATTTCGGGGCATTTTGAAATAAAAGAACTCGATCTGAACATGGTTTCCTCGATAAAGTGTGTACGTTGCGCAGAAGAATCCGAACCATGGGAGCAGGATTATTGCAATTTCTTCGATTTCCGCGTAAGACCTTCCAATAATGTTCCGGCTTGTGATTTGAAAAAGTGTTATGATTATTTCTATAACAAACATGGTAATAGAAATATTTAGCACAAGCTTTTTTACCTTGTTCATAAATTTCACAACGGGGCCTTCTTTCTGTAAAGAAAAAGCGGCTCGGAAGGGTCTTTCCAAGCCGCTTTCAAAGGGAGTGAGCTGAAGTTACGCGTCTTTTGTCTTCTGAATGATGTCCCATACAGTCATATCCCACTCATTTTTGTATTTCTCAAGGATGATGGGAGTGACGGTATTTTTGATACCTTCAACATCGATTTCGCTGTTTTGGTAGACTTTCATGCCCTTCTGTTCCCACTTCTTCGCTATCTCGGAATCTCCTTTGGCTTCTTTTTCATTGAAGAGTGTAAAACCGGTTTTTACCGCCTGGAGGATGATATTATGCTGGGCATCGGAAAGACTCTGCCACCATTTTTCATTTACGTGAGCCGCACGGAAAGAATACGTATGGTTAGTCAGCATGGCGTATTTAGCGACTTCGTACACCGAAATAGAGTCAAAAGTGGACAAAGGAGATTCACAAGCTTCTGCGACGCCGCTTTGGAGGATCTGGTAGACTTCGGACCAGGAGGAAGTTAAGGGGCTTACCCCAAGAGCGTTAAATGCAGCAACTGCCGCTGCAATACCTGGTAAACGAAATTTCACGCCTTTGAAGTCCTTCGGCCCAAGTATCGGTTTATTGGCCACTATCATGCGGGGACCACGCAATTCAAGGGAATCCATTAGAATCCTGACCCCTTGCTTTTCAATCATCTTTTCGTTGCATCGATCCGCAACAGTTCGCCAGAATCTCTCACAATGCTCCGGTGAATTGAAAGCGAAAGGAATTTGTCCGAATCCTGCTACTTCTGGAACTGCACCGCTTATCATAAGGTCTCCCATGATAAGCATCTCACAACTGCCTTCCGATACCGCGATTACGCCGTCATTGTCGTCGGTGTAGAGCTGTCCCTGCAAGTAACGCTCTACTTTCATTTTCCCGCCAGAAAGGCGCTCGATCTCGTCTGCAATAAGCCCGTGGGCTTCATCTGACAACGCCTGAGACGATACAAAAGCAAATTTGAAGGTGACACTTCCAACATCATTGTTTACATCGGCAGCCCCACTGGCAGTTGCTCCTAAGGTCCCGTATCCGAGTAACAGAATCGCCAACGCCAAGAACAGTATTGCCGTGGTTATACACCTTTTCTCCGTTTTCATCAGATGTGTCCTTCTCTTTCTTTTTTGTAATTTATAGAAAAGTAATGTTATTTTGCTATAGTTGCAGTTTTGTGTCAAGTGTCTCCAGAAGCTGTGTGTTGTTCGTCTGTGATAATGTCCTACTGTAACTCGTCAGGGAAAATGTCCGCATGAAACGGGAGCGAGTGACATTGAGCATAGACGAGTTGAAGCGGGTAAAAGTGTTGGGGCTGCGTCCTGGGCGGCGGTATGACCTGCACGGAGGGGCTTCGTATCCTGCGGCCAGTCCTGCTCAAAACAGGTCACTGTGAGTCCCAGTTCGAACAAAGTAAACTTCCCTGATGTCATCATCAATTTGGTAAATCAGCAGCCAATCCGGTTCGATATGACACTCCAGCGAACCGGCATATTCACCCTGCAGTGAGTGTTCTTTGTAAATTGGCGGCAGCGGAATTTCGTTTTCAAGCTCGCTCATGACCGCAAGCAGTTTCTGTAAAGGATAATTGCGTTTTGGCAGCGCCTGAAATCCCGCTTGAACTGCGTGGCATAAACAGGCGTCCTCATCCGGAAACATCCATTTCCTTTGCAAAATCAGCAACAGATGCCGACTGTTTCGGTATTCTGCCAGCTCGCATATCCGCAATTTCTTCTAAAGCGGAAATTGTCACTGCGTTGGGTTTTACAAGAGAAATTTCAAACGGTATCTTGCCCTGCCTTACAGACTGCCGTACAAAAATATTAAACGCGGTCGTCATATTCATGCCAAGTTCGGAGAACAGATTTTCCGCCTGCTCTTTCAGTTCCCTGTCCATTCGGATACTAAGGTTAATCGTATCGCCCATAGCCACAACCTCCTTCAATATTGTAAGCATATTGTAATACGTAATCTGGTTCATATCCATGCATAGCACTTATTTTTTACTTTGCCCATTGGAGCT
>JAISUO010000048.1 GCA_031272035.1 Synergistaceae bacterium | reverse complement strand
TGGTTCTGTTTCCACTATTGTAAAGAATGGATTTTTTTGCTACACTTTTTGCGAAAGTTACGAAAGAACACCTGCGGGAGAATTGTCCCATGTTATTCAGGACTGCGGTGTTCTGTGAGGCGGGATAATCTCCGCAGTGGTGAACGCGATCCTGTACGTCAGGGAGAGCGGTTGTGGATGAGGACATTGACAAAATCTGAACTTGAAAGAATCCCCGGCGTCGGAAAAAACATGGCGCGGCATTTGAGGAATATTGGTTACTCTACTATCGAATCCCTGAAAGGACAGGACCCGGAAGAAATCTACATCAAAGATTGTTCATTTCAGGGCCGCCAGGTGGACAGGTGTGCACTCTACGTTTATCGGCTCGCTGTCTGGTTTGCCGAAAACGAAGAAAAATCCCTTGATCCGGAAAAACTCAAATGGTGGAACTGGAAAGACTGAACGGAGACGGAGGCTGCAAAGTTTCCGCTTTGCGCGTTACCGTTTCAGGTTTTTTGTTTTAAGTTTTAATATGTCTGTTATGGGTTGTTACGGCAGTTGAAGAGTCGAGAGCGCGGGGGAAACGTCGTTGTGCGTCGTGTTTTTCTCCGCAGGGCAGAGAAGCAGCAACGAGAGACAGGAGAAAGGGAGAGTGAGAGAGAATGTTGAAGCATCTGAAGATGACTTCGAAGTTGTTGGTGGGATTTGGTGTGGTTCTTCTGGTGTTCGCCGCGGGCATCGGCATCACGTGGCGGAACCTGGCGAAACTCGACAGGGAGTCCGCTTTTGTGATGGAGCAGATCCTGCCGACGCTGAAAGTGGACATCGACATCGAGCGCAGTGTGTATGAGCTTTTTCTGAGCGTCAGAGGAACGGCTTATAAAGAAGCCCTCCAGGGCATCGAAGAAGACAAGGCGAAGGTCGCCGAGCTTGAAAAGACACTGGCCGCCATGGATGCCATGGGAGCCTCTTTCCCCAATCTGAAGACCCCGAAACTGGTGCGGGAGACCCTGCTTCCCATTCATAAAACCTACCTGGACCAAATGATCAAAACCCACGAGGCCCTCATGAGAAAAGCGGAGGCCCGAGCCGAGCTGCTCAGGACGGGGGCCGAGGTGGCCGCCAGCATCCAGACGGCTCAGGACAGTTTTTATGAAGTATCTCACGCCGCGGACGACGACAGAAACAAAAATGAGCGCGTGGAACAGTTTTACCTGCTGGGCAAGCTGATGGGCGGATTTTCCGACATCCGGACGAAGCTCGTCTTAGCCTCGGACTCCGCTCGCGACGCGGCGGCGGTGCTGAAGCTCGGGGCCGTCTGCGACACCCTCAAACAACCGGCCCGGACGTTGAAAGACTCCACGAGAGACGCGACCCGCAGGGCTTTGATGGATAAAGTGATCGAGGGCCTTGAGCTGTACAAGACCAACATCGCGATAATAGGACGCGCGGTGGGCGAAGTGAGCGAACTGGAGAGGGCCCGGGAACTTACGATAGCCTCCTACAAGGACGCGACCGTGAAACTCTCCCAGACCGCCCAGGACATCGTCAAATCGGTCAATCAGGATAACATGGACCTGGTGCGCGTGGTGACAATGGTGTTGCTGTCGTCCGCGGCGGTTTCCATCATTCTTGGAATTTTGACCGCCCTGTTCATCGCCGGCTCCATCTCCAAACCCCTCAACACCATCGTGGGACTGGCCCGTCGCTGTCAGGAGGGCGATCTGACCATCCAGCGGAAGGACTTCAACTACGAGGGCAGAGACGAACTGGGAAAACTGGCGGACGCCCTGTCCGAGATGGTGATCGCCCAGGAATACGCCATGCGGAACGTGGTAAGCGCCTCCACGGATCTGGAGGGCGTGGCGGTCACGCTGTCCGGAATAGCCGAGGAAACCAACGAGGCCATGAAGGAAGTCAAAAAACAGTTCGACCACGTTTCCGACCTGAGCGAGAACAACGGAGCGGCGCTGGAGGAAAGCAACGCCGGCGTTGAGGAAATGAGCGCCGGAGCGGACACCGTGGCCCAGTCCTCCACGGACAGCGCGGCCTTCATCGCTCAGACCACGGAGGCCTCCAGCAGAGCCATTCATACCGTGAACGCCGTAATTGAGGGAATGAAGGGCGTGAACGAGAACGCCAGAACCGCCGAGGAAAAGACCCGACAGCTGGTCAACTCCGTGGAGAACGTCAGCAGCTTCGTGTCGGTCATCACGGGCATCGCGGACCAGACGAACCTCCTTGCCCTGAACGCGGCCATCGAGGCGGCCCGGGCCGGAGAGGTGGGGCGCGGCTTCGCCGTGGTGGCGGAAGAAGTGCGTAAATTAGCTGAAGAATCTGCGAAAGCAGCCCAGAGCGTGAACGGCATCATCGTCGAGCTTCAAAAGCAGGCTCAGGAGAGCATCGCCTCCACTGCCGAGGCCGGGCGCACCCTGGGTGAAACCCTCAACCAGGCGGCGGAGGCCCAGAAGGAACTTGACGGAGCTCTGAAAGAAATCAACAAGGCCAACGACTCCATCCAGAGCATCGCCGCGGTGGCCCAGGAGCAGGCCGCGTCCAGCAAGGAAGTGGCGACGGCCATCGACAAGGCCACCAGGTCCACGGTGGAAATGGCGGAAACCCTGTCGGAAATCCAGAAAGCGGCGGATGGAACGGCAAAAACCGCCCAGGCCATCGCGGATCAATCCGAGATCATGAGCGGACATACTCAGACTCTGGCGAAGGCCCTGTCCCGCTTCAGACTCCGTGACGCCGACGACGAAGTGAGAGTGCCCCGAAGAAATCCATCATCCGTCAGGGGATTGAGCACCCAGACGGCATTGAGCAGCGCCGATTGAGGATTGGGGGGCAGAAACTGACGGCGTAAAGCCGCGGCCCTCTGCCCCCGAAATCTCCCCGCTCCGAGCGCGGCAAACCCCAACAAGACAAAAAGGAACCGGATGGGCCGTTGTATAATGACAACCGGATTTTGACCGGACGGTTCCTGATTTTTTACGTCGATTGCGGGGGAAGAGGTTGTCTTTATGAAAACAAAACTTCGGGTTTTGTTCGGGGACGCGATCATTCTTTTGGTGGCGTTCATTTGGGGGTCGACCAATGTCGTAATTCGCGATGCGCTGACGGGCCTGACGCCGTTTTGGTTTTGCGCGCTGCGGTTTCTTATCGCGATTCCCGTGCTGGCAATCTGTTTCCGAAAACGCGCCGTCGCCATGCCGGTAAAAGCCCGGCGCTCCGGTGTCCTCCTGGGGGTGGTTCTGATCTGCTCCTATCTGTCGGCGACCGTGGCGCTTCTGTACACGACGGCGGGAAATCAGTCGTTTTTTCTGTCGATGCCGGTTGTTTTCGTGCCCCTGGCGACCTGGTTCCTCACGAGAAAATTTCCGGGATGGCATATCGCCGCCGCGGTGATTCTGTGCACGCTGGGCATGATTGGCCTGATGGTGGACGAAAACTTTCGGGTCAACGTCGGGGATGCGCTTTGTATCGTCGCCCTGGGTTTCCTGACGGGCTATATCCTGCTGGTGCAGAAGTACGTTCAGGACGTCGATCCCTGTGGTCTTGCCTGCTGGCAGGCTCTCGGAGCGATGCCTCCCGCTCTGGCGGCGGCGCTTCTCCTGGAGCCCTTTCCCGGAAATATTCCGGCGGCGGCCTGGGGGGCGGTTCTGTACTCGGCGACGGTGGGGTTCGGTTTGACCCTTGTGCTTCAGGGCTTCGCTCAGAAATACACCACAGCAAACCACACGGCCATCCTGCTTTCCATGATGAGCGTCTTCGGCAGCGGCCTTGGGATTCTTTTTCTGAACGAGCCCATGACCTGGAAGATCTTCATCGCCTCTTCCCTCATCCTTGCGGGCGTTCTGACGGCGGAGGCCGTCCCCGTCCTTCGCAGGGCCGGAAAGGAGAGAGCCTTTTCTCCCGAAGAATGATGCGGCCGACCGTGCCGGACCTTTGATTTCAAACTGGAATCATGTGTTCAGGACATATTTTTATCTTCTTTTTATCTTCTTCGTGTTCAAAAAACGCGCTGTGCAGAGCTGTCGGATTGAATATATCCGGCAGTTTTTGTTTTTCATATTATTTTCATATTGCGTCCATATCTTTCCCATAAGGTTTTCGTATCATGCCTCTTGAAACAAGAATAGAAATAAAGAATAGAAATAAGAAATTGAGACTTTGTATTGTTTGGATTGTATTGTTTGATTTGATTTGGTTTGTATGGAAGGTCTGGGTAAAATAGAGACGAGACAATCGGGAGTCCGAAGAATCTCTCTCCAAAGGAGGCAGAATGCAATGCAGAGGAAAACATGGAAATCATGGGCAACATGGAAAATGTGGAAATCGGGGAAATGCCGGGCATGTTTTTTGGCGGCTCTTTCATCTTTGCTGCTGACGGCGGTGATGGAGGAGAGGGCCTTCGCGGCCGCGACAAGGCTCGATGAAAAAGAGGAAATTCAGTGGGTCATGGGAGATCTCTCCGCGCTCAAGACCGCCGCTCAGACGTATTACAGCGACGCGAACGACAGTTCGGTTCCCCCTCTTGCCTCGATTCTGGATTATTTCGATCCGGAATCGCTTCCGCCGGACGCCTCGTCCCTCTACGCGCTGAAGGGCAATGAACGCGGCTGGTACGTGGGCTACAGAACCACAGGGCTGAAAAACGAAACCTACAGTCTGCTGCAGGACAACGCACAGACCCTGGGGCTTCTGTGCGACGACCTTCGAACGCCCTGGCGGCAGGGGAGTCTCTACTTCTGGTCCGAAGCTCTGGCTCTGAGCTCAAACCCCGCAGGCAGGGGCGGAAGGGCCGAAACCTCAACTACCGTTGTGGTGAAACGAAGCCCCGCCGACGACATTGCCGACGTGGCCGATCTGATCTACGCTACGGCCAGCCTCATCGGGGTCATCGACGACGTCGTCCACCATCGGTACTACTACTATGTCCCCGGGCAGGACTGGTACTGGCACAGCGCTCTCGTCTACCGCCCCGCTTACTATTATCGTTTCTTCGGGTCTTACTGGCGGCCTCTGGGGTCTCGCTCCCGCCGCGCCTTTCCCGTCCCGGGCTATCGTTACGAAACGTCCGGCGCGGGTCGCCTGCACCCCCTGATGTGGCAGAACTCCATGCGCTACACCCGTCAGCATTACGATCCCAGGCATGACAGCCGCAGCCTGGGGCGACCGTTTCCAGGCCAGCGCCGGTGGACGGAGCGTGATCCTCTGCCGGTTCCCCGGATGAGGCTGAGGCCGAAGGAGCCCCGTTTTCGGGATGCCCGCCCGCGCTTTGGAGACAGGCCCGGAAACGGCGACCATCGCTCTCCGCAGTTCCGGCGGAGAGAAGGGAGAGAAGGTCGCCCCGGCAATGAAGACCGGCGTCCTTCCAGCGCGCAGCGCCCGCCGGAGGAGCGTCGGGGAGAACAGCGCCAACCCCCGCGGATTCAGCGGGAAAATCGTCGCCCCGGCAATGAAGACCGGCGTCCCCCCAGCGTTCAGCGTTCGCCTCAGCCTCAGCAAAACCGTCCGGAAGTGAGACGTCCTTCCGAGTCCCGTCGGCCTTCGACCCCGGAAAGGCCTTCGACCTCACAAAGGCCGAATGGCGGGGCCCTTCGTCGGGGCGGTTCGGGAGACCGGGGACCTGCTCCGAACCGCGCTCCCCGCAACGACGCTCCCGGACAAAGGCCCTTCGAGAACGTCAGCACTCAGCGCAGACCATAAACCGGCCAAAATAAAACAGGCCAGCTGCACCGGATTCCCCCTTCGTGGCGCATTCGAACTCGCGTCCGGAGGGGGAATTGGCGTCATATTCTGTGGGTCAGGGCGTCGTCGATAACGGAGAGGACGGTTTCCTCGTCGAAAGGTTTAAGGATGTAGTTCATGGCCCCCTGTCTGAGGGCCTGCAAAATGGATGAATTTTGGGCCAGAGCCGTAATCATGACGATTCTTGCGTCCGGATCCATCTGAAGAATGGACTGCAGGGCGTCGAGACCGCTCTTTTTGGGCATGGTAATATCCAGCGTCACCAGGTCCGGCTGAATCTCCTGATATTTTTGGATCGCCGTCTCCCCGTCTGCGGCTTCTCCCGCGATTTCATACCCGCCTCGGGTCAGAATGTCCTCCAGCATGATTCGGGAGATGGCGGAATCGTCTGTGACGAGAATACGCTCTCTCCGGTTTCCCTTTGGCACGACGGTGTTTTTGAATTCGGGTCTGACGGCCATCACGATATTGTACTTTCCGAAGGCGATGGAAAAGGGAACCCATAGAACGGAAGAGCCTGTCACTTCGACGTCTTTTCGGAATTCCACCGGCGAAGGCCGCATTTCCATGCCTTTTTCGGAAAGCCAGGAGAGATAGAGCCCGTTCTGGAGGTTCAGAAATTCGCTCAGGGCGTCCCGGGCCACTTCGTCCAGCCCCACGGACATCACGGGCATGAAAAGACGGGAGAACGCCAACAGACTCGACGCTTCGCCTTCCAGCCCGCAGATGAAGCCGTTTTCCGTATTTTGGGAAATGCCGGAGGAAAAGTCGTTTTCCGTGAGCTGCTGCCAGATAAAGTTTCGGCAGGTGAAAGAGGTCGCGGACTGCATGCGTTCGAACTGCACGTCGTCCGAGATGAAGCGGATGACGTTCTTCAGAAAAAAACTCGCGCAGGCGCCATACCGGTTTGTGTCGTCCTCCGACGAGTGAAAAAAGGAGCCCAGCACGCCGGCCATATCGTTGCGGTGCAGAGCGTCGAGCTCGAAAGAGGTCAGCTCCGAGGTCTGTTTGTAGTCGTTGAAAATTTTTTCCAGCTCTTCGTAGGTGAAAATTCCGTCGTCCACCAGAAGCTGTCCCAGGGAAAAACGGGCTCTGCTTTGTTCTTCCAGAAGGAGGAACACCTGATCGCTGGTCAGCAGCCCCTCCCGAACGGCCAGCCTTCCGAAAGAAATGTCCTCCCTGCGCTGCATTTGGGCCAGATTGTCGACCTGCTCTCCGGTCAGCAGCCCCGCGTGGATGGCGAGGACTCCCAGACGGACGCGCACTTTTTTCAGACGCTCCAGCATACTTCTGAGACGGGGGAGCGTGATAAATTTTTTTTCCAGCAGATATTTTCCAAAAAACAGATCAAACATGGGAATCCCACTTTCAGGAGTCTGTCTCCGCATATTGCTTTTTTACGTGCTTCTTTACGTGTCCGCGTGCGCAGATGAACAATTTTTCCACCTTTTTTATCGTTTTTTTATCGTTTTAAAGTATAACATGCGTCCCGGCTTCAGACGCATTCGCAAAAAGACCGGAGTTGGACTGCGTAATATCGTTGTAGCCGTTTCTATCGTAAATTTCCTTAATTTATAGTATATTTGCGGAGTTCTTTCGGGACAGGTTTGAACACTGAGCGGGTTTGAGCCCTGGACGAAGGAAAAGATTTCAATTCTGAATTTCTGGAGGTTTCGAGAACAGCCGATGAATGTCTTCAACTCCGTGTCCGGTTCTTCCGGGTTCACGTTCAGAGTCTCCAATCCTCGGGTTCAGTCGGCCATCGACCGCCTGGCGCTGGTTTTGAATGGCAAGGACGAAGCTCTGATCAAGGTTTTGGCGTGTCTTTTTTCGAACGGGCACCTCCTGCTGGAGGACCTGCCCGGCCTTGGCAAAACCACGCTGGCCATCGCCGTGGCGCGTTTGCTGGGCCTGAATTTCGGGCGCATCCAGTGCACGAACGACCTTCTGCCCACGGACGTCACGGGCCTGAATATCTTCAAGGCGGAAAAGGGCGTTTTCGAGTTTCACCCGGGGCCGATATTCAACAACCTGGTGCTGGTGGACGAGATCAACCGTGCCACGCCCAAAACCCAGAGCGCCCTGCTGGAGGCGATGGGTGAGGAACAGTCCACCGTGGACGGCGTCACTTACCGGCTGCCCCGGCCTTTTTTCGTCGTCGCCACCCAGAATCCCGTGGAGCATTCCGGGACCTTTCCCCTGCCGGAGTCTCAGATGGACCGCTTCATGATGAAGGTTTCCATCGGCTACCCGTCCAGGGACGCCGAGCGTGAAATTCTGCGGGTCGGCAGCCGGAAAAACGAGCTGGAGACGCTTCCCGCCCTGTTCAGCCCGGAGGAAATTCTGCAAATACAGAAAATGATCGAGCTGGAAATCACGGTTTCCGACAAAATTCTGGACTACCTGCTGGAGGTGACCGCGAAGACCCGGGATCATCCCAATATCGTCGCGGGCATTTCGACCCGTGGGGCCATGTCCCTGCTTTCTCTGGCGAAAACGGCGGCCTGGATGCAGACCCGTAAATACGTGCTTCCGGAGGACATTCAGGTCATGGCGGAGGATGTTCTGCTCCATCGCATTCAGCTGCGTCAGGGGTCGGAGGCCGTCAAAAAAGAGATTCTGCGGGGAATTTTTCAGGAGGTGCCGACCATCGCATGAGCGAGAACCGAACCTGGAAGGACGTCATACGGGTGCGCCGCTCGGGGTCGATCTACATCGCGATCTCGATCGTTCTCGGCGTAATCGCGGTGAACAGCACGAACAACCTCCTCTATCTCGCCACCACCGTCCTGCTGGGGTACATGTTGGGGTCGGGAATTGCGGGAAGGCGCAACATTCGCAGCGCGAAGGTCTCCTTCACGTTTCCGGACGAAATTTACGCGCAGGTTCCCTGTCCCGTATCCGTTCACGTGCGCAACGACAATCGATTCGTCTCTCTTTTTCTCATTGAAGTTTCCCTTTATGGAAAAAACGTTTTCTTCGGGTCGGTGCCGGCGGGAACGGTCGAAAGCCGGACGCTTTTCGTCACCTTTCCCGCCCGGGGGCGCTTCGAGATCGACGACGAGTGCGTGCGGCTCTCCTCTGTCTACCCGTTCAACTTTTTCGTGCGCTGGTGGACGACCGACTGCAGGGACGAGGTGACGGTTTTTCCCTGCCCCCTGCGCTGCGAGGCCGAGTCCGTTTTTGTCCGGGAGCCGGAGTCCGACGGACGCGATGAAAGCGTGCCCGTGGGAGAGACGGACGTGGTGGGGGTGCGTCCCTACGTGGAAGGAGACTCCATGAAGCGCATTCACTGGAAGTCCTCCGCCCGGACGGGAAAGCTGAAAACCCGCCTTTACGACGGCTCCTCCGCCCGGAGCGGACGGATCATCGATCTGGACCGGCTGCTGGCCGGCGAGGCGGAACGCGGTCTTTCCATGGCGGCCTGGACCATCATGGAATCCATGAAGTCGGGGCTCGCCGTGGGCCTGTGCTGGCGGGGCCGGACCATTCTTCCGGTGTCGGACCGCCCTCACAAGCTCGACCTTTTGAGGAGGCTGGCTCTCCATGCCGTCTAGAGTTTCGGGTTTCGCGCCCTCCGGTTCCGGCCGTTCCCTGAAGAGCCTGCTGAACCTGACGGCCCTGGCCTGCGCTCTCTTGTCCTTTTTTATGGGTCAGGAAGTGATCGAACCGGTTTACGCGTTTTCTTTTCTGACGGTTCTTGGATTCGCCGTCTTTCTGGAGTGGAAAAATCTGCCCCACCCGCCGCGCCTTCTGGTGAACCTGTCCACCGTCGCCGTGCTTCTGACCATTTTTACCCATGTGCGCCGCACCACCGTCGTGGAGAGCTTCATGGAGTCGGTTCTTTTGATGACCGCCATCAAAATGCTGGAAAAAAAGGAGTCCCGGGACTACGTTCAGGTGGCGGGTCTGACTCTGGCGGCGGTGATCGCCTACGCCATGCTTTCCGTGGAAAAAACTTTCATTCTGTACTGTTTTGGAGCGACCTTCTTCTGCACGCTGGTCCTGATTCTGTCCGCCTGGTTTTCCAGGGAGCCCGCCGCCCGCCTGACAGGAGGGGATCTGAAGCAGGTGTGTCTGCGGGCCTGCGCTCTTTTCGGGATGATGCTGCCGCTGAGTTTGCTGCTTTTTTACGCGATGCCCCGAACAGCCAGCCCCATTTTCGGAATACGGGGACAATACGGCACGGCCGCCACGGGGTTCGCCGATGAGCTGCAGCTCGGTGACGCCGCCGCGATTCAGAACAACAACCGGCTCGCCTTCCGCGCCGTGATGGAGCCCCTTCCGGAGAACCGGACGCCCTACTGGCGGGGCAGGGTGCTGGACGTGTTCAGCGAGCGCATGTGGGTCGCGGGCCGGGGCCGTCGGGAGCGGGCGCCCTTCATTCCGGAATCCGCCGAGCCCCGCATCGCGCAGGAAATCTTTCTGGAGCCGGGCAATCGGGGTTTCCTTTTCACGCTGGACCAGCCCGTTTACGTTTCGGGCGCTGACGTCGCCGACCTGGGGGACGGAGTCTACGCCTACACGGGCCGGAACGCCGGGCGCAGACTTCAGTACGAGGTCAGTTCGGCCCTGTCCTACCGGATGAAGCCCCTTCACTCGAATTTCAACAGGCAGCGCACCCTCATGCTGCCTCCCCGGTTTATTCCGCGCCTGTGGCTGGTTGTGTCGGACCTGACCCGGGGGATGACCGACGAGGAAAAACGGACTGCCATCCTGAGCTACCTGTCGCCTCCGGCTTTCACCTACGCCCTGGAGGGTTTGCCCTCCAACCCTCAGAACGCCCTCGAACAGTTCATCTTCGAGACGAAGCGGGGAAACTGCGAGTATTTTGCCTCCGCCATGGGCGTCATGCTGCGGATGGCCGGAGTCCCCTCCCGCCTGGTGAGCGGATACAGAGGCGGCGTTTACAACGACGTGGGAGGCTACTACATCGTGCAGGAGGACAGGGCCCACGTCTGGGTGGAGGCCTGGGACGGCGAAGTGTCCGCGTGGGTGCGCTGCGACCCCACTCCCGTGAGAGACTCAATGACGGAGGACATGTTCGGCGCCCTGGCTTTTTACCTGGATATGATGGATTACCAGTGGTCGAAGCTGGTCGTGAACTACAACTGGGAGATGCAGGTGGACCTTCTGCGGGGCCTGAGAGAAATTCTGCGCAACCCGAAGGCCTCCCTGACCCCCACCAGAGACGGTATGCGCAGACTGGGGGCTGCTTTGTCCGTTCCCGCGGCGCTTTTGGCGGGGGGCGTCGCGGTGGGGATGCTCTTTTACTTTTTGCGTGTTTTACGGAGCCGGCGTCCCGAAATCGTGCTGCTGCGCCGTTTCCTGAGCGGAATGAAACGTCAGGGCTACGTCCGGCAGGAGAGCGAGGGGCTCGAAACGTTTCTGGCCCGGGTGGACGACGGAAAGCTCCGATTCCTGGCTCTGCCCTTCGTCCGTCGCTTCGAGGATGTCTACTTCGGCGGGGAACCCCTGGACCCGGAGATCCGAAAGGCCATGCGCTCTCAGATCGCGAAGATCTTCCGGTACAGAAAATCCTGAAACTGTGCGCTCGCGTCGCCGCGTTTGTCCTTTTTCGACTTGTCCAGGCCTTTTTTCGGACCGGCTGCTTTCCGAAACTGCTGTTGTAAAATGAAGAATGACGTGTTATAAAAAATAATTATATGGATATTGGCGCGATGGTGGGAGAGTTTGAAGAACTCGAAGTGAAGAACCTGAATTTTTGCATGCAGGAGAGATTGAGTTTTTCAGGAGAGACTGAGAAGGGAGAGGTGCAACAGTGAAGAAGAACGTTTTTGTCCTGGCGATATGTTGTATTCTGGCTTGCGCTCTGTACGGTGAAGCGGAGGCGAAGGATCGGCTGATCGTGGCCGACCAGTACGACGCCACCACCATGGATCCTGTGGCGCATAACGATGTTCCCAGCGGCAGAGCCTGTCTGTCCGTCTACGATACGCTGATTTTTCTCGATCCCGAAACGGGGGAGTTCAAGCCCGGGCTGGCTGAATCCTGGGAGTTTCTCTCGGGGGCCGAGTTCAAAATGCACCTCCGGAAGGGCGTTCGCTTTCATAATGGGGAGGAGATGAAGGCCGACGACGTCCGTTTTTCTCTCATGAGAGCGACGACGCCGGCGGGGGCCAGAGTTGCGGCCTACTCCAAAAATATCGCGGATGTGGAAGTTCTGGACGATTACACCGTGATTATCCGTCTGAAAGCCGCCGATTACTCCTTCTTTCCCTCGCTTACCCACAACTGGACTTCCATCCTCAATCGAAAGGCCGTGGAGGCCGCGGGGGAAAACTACGGCATGAATCCCGTGGGAACGGGGCCTTTCAAATTTGTGAGCTGGCAAAAGGGCGACCGGTACGTTCTGGAACGCTTCGACGACTACTGGGGGCCGAAGATAAATTTCAAAACCCTGGAGGTTCGCTCCATTCCTGAGCCCACCAACCGCATGATCGAACTGGAGACCGGCGGCGTGGACATCGCCTATCCCCTCGCTGCCAACGACCTGCGGCGGGTGGAGGAGCATGAGCGGCTGGACCTCATCCGTCAGCCTCAGACCTCCGTCCACTATCTGGGGTTCAACTTCGCGAAGAAGCCTCTGGATGACGTTCGGGTGCGTCGGGCCATTTCTCTGGCTCTGGACACGGAGGGCATCGATAAGGTCGTCTGGCGCGGGGTCGGGCGGGTTCCGAGGTCTCTGATTCCCCTTCCGGTCCGTTATTCCATCGACTCTGAAATTTCCCCTCACGCGCAGGACGTGGAAACGGCGAAAAAACTGCTGGCCGAGGCGGGGGTAAAGGGCCTCAAACTTCAGGTCTGGACCAACGAGCGCAAGGAACGCATCGACATGGCGACGATCATTCAGGCCCAGCTTCAGGAGGTGGGAATCGACGTCGAAATCAAAATTCTGGAGTGGGGCGCGCTGTTGAAGGGACTTCGGGAAAAGGCCCACGATCTGTTTATCATGGGATGGGTGTCCTCCATTCCCGATCCCAACTTTTCGGTGGTGGGGCTTCTGGAAACGGGGGCCGGGTCCAACTATTTCTCCTGCAGCGATCCGAAAATGGACGAATTTCTGGCCAAAGGACGCAGTCTGCCCGACAGCGAAGAACGTGCGGCGATCTACAGGGACATGCAGCTCTACATCAACGAGCAGACGCCGATGGTCTACCTGCACAGTGACGACGCCCTTGTGGGAACTCAAAAATACGTGAAAGGCTTCATCGCGGGGGCGGGCGACAACCACTCCTTCCGGAAGGTCCGTCTGGAGACGGAATGACGCTGATTTTGGCCGGACGGAACTGAATATTGATTCTTATATTTTAAATTTTAATACTCATATTTTAAAATTCAGCGGGTTTTCCGGAGCGGCCTCCGGAGCCCGCTCTTTTTCTTTGTAATACTGGTGTTTTTCATACTTCAATATCGATTCCGTATGATAATATAAGAAAAAATAGGCTCAGTTGTCAGAAGCTGGTGAATGATAAGAGGAGAAGAAAAAGAATGAGTATTTTGGGGCTTTTCGCGATCTTTTTTGCCCGGATTGTCGATGTGAGCTGCAATACGGTTCGTTTGTTGTTTCTTGTCAAGGGGCAGCGCGTCATTGCGGCGTGCATCGGTTTCTTTGAGGTCATGATCTACATGCTGGCTCTGGGGTTCATTCTGGGAGGGGGCAAAACGCTGTCCGCCGTGCAGCTGATATTTTATTGCGGAGGATTCGCCACGGGAAACCTGGTGGGCTCCTGGCTGGAGGAGCGTCTGCTCAACACATTTATTCTGGTGGAAGCCATTCTGGACGACAACGAGGACGCTCTTGTGGATATAGACGCAGTACGGGCCATGGGACTGGGGGCGACGGTGATTCACGGAAACGGGCTCAGCGGGCCGAAGCTGGTGATCCGGATTTTTTGCCGCCGTCATGACGTTCGCGCGGTGCAGGAAATTTTCGGCGATCAGGGGTTCGTTACGGTCTCTGACGTCAAACGCTGCACCGGAGGCTGGTTCCCCAAAAGACCCTGAAGTTTCTTCGTGAAAGCGGTTTTGAGTCTGGCGACGGCGTGGCTGTGGACCCTAATTTAATGTAAAATAATGAAAATATATGGCATTTACGGAAGGAATGGATGTCCATGTCTGCACGGGATCTGCTGGAAGAGGAAGAGTTTGCTGATTCCGAAGCGGGAAAAGACCCGTTGGTGATGCGTGTCGTTGCGCTGGAACGGGAACTGATGAAGGTGCGGCGTACGGAGAAGGTTTTGTATGAGACGGAGCAGCGCTATCTCACCCTTATGGACAGCGCCGTTTTTCTGTACATGCTTCTTTCTCCCTCGGGAGTGCTGCGCATGATGAACCACCGGGCGGAAGAATTTCTGGGATTTCATCTCAAATTCGGCGTGGAGGTTACCCTGCAGTCCCTCTCCGGCCCCGGCTATACGGGAGAAGTGGAGTTTGTCCTGAAGGACGCGCTTCGAAAGTCCACCCGCGTCACCCTGCCGGTGGTGCGCGCGGATGGAGCTCTGGGGTGGCTGGACATGGAGTTTGCCGGAGTGATGTGGCAGGGAAGCCCGGCGGTTCAGTGCATTGCCTTCGATGTGACGGAACTGGTTCGAGGTCAGGCGGAAACTCCGCCTCCCTCCGATTATGGCCCCGCCTGGGCCCTTCCGCTCCTGAGCAGCTGCCCGGGACTCCTGTGTTTTGCCGTGGATCGGGAAGGAGTTCTGTTGTACGCTACGCGAGGCTATCGGGAGGTGGCGGGTCGTTTTCTGGGACATGAATGTGTCTGCGGCCTCGTTTATCCGGCCTCGCTGGATACGGCCTTCGATATGGAGCTGCACGAGCTGATTTTCGAAGCCTGCGAGGGAAAGACGGGAATGACCTCTCTCATGGAAAAGGGCGAGGAAAGCGGCAGCAACCAGTGGGATGTGACGGTGGCTCCTCTTGTGGCATCCACGGGCAGTATCGCCGGAGCTGTGGTTTATCTGACCACTCATCCGAAAAGCCTCGCGGCTTCCCCTGAAACGCCCCCCGAACCCGAGCCGGAGGAGGCGAAGGACGAGGTGGAAGAGCCCCGGTTTTCGAAACTTGCCCTGCAGACCGAGCTGCTGAACGCCCTGCCGGGGATGTGCGTTGTTCTGGACGAAAACGGGATTTGCCTCGAAGCCAGCGAGCCCTTCTTTCGGGTTTTGGGCCTGAGAGGAGAAAAGGCGGCCGGCCGTGCCTTCTGGGAGCTTGGCGGGGGAAACAGCGCTTCCGACGAGGCGTTGCGGGAAAAAATCCTCCACAGGATCCGTCATGGATGGAATGAGGCTATGGACTGTCAGTTTTGCACCCAGGAGGGCGAGAGCCTCTGGCTGACCCTGGAGGGAGTTTCCGTCCAGTGGGGAGAAAAAAGCGCCACTCTGGTTCACTGTCTCGACAACACGCGATTGCACCGCACCGAGGAACAACTGAAGCGCATGTCCACCACGGACAGCTGCACGGGAGCTCTGAACAGGGCGGGCATGGAGCGGGTCCTCGAAACGGAGGTCGAGCGCGCCCTGCGCTACCGGGGCTCGCTGTCGATGATCGTGTTCGATATAGACGGTTTTCGGGAGCTCAACGAACGCATCGGGTACGCCGCCTGCGATCGGGTGCTCAAAGAGCTGGTGAACGTATTCCGGAGCCGCGTCCGTTCCACCGATTTTCTGGGGCGCTGGGGAGGGGACGAGTTCATGGTTCTGATCCCCCTGCCGGTGAGCGCGGGCATCCAGTTTGCGGAGCAGGTTCGCGACATGATCGATCATCAGACCCTGGGCGATGAAACCCACCTGACGGTGAGCGCGGGCGTGGCGGAGCTTCGGAAGGGCATGGACGTCCCGACCCTGGTGGCCCTGGCCTACGATGCCATGATCGAGGCCAAGAAAAGTGGAGGAAACCGTTCGAAGCAGGCACAGGAGCCGGTTCTTGCGGAAACCGCGGATTCTTCCGCGTGAAATTTTACAGGGAGGTTTTTCCTGAATGGGGCAGATACAAATTATTGTCGAGGGCATGACGGCCAGCGGAAAATCGACAATCGTCAATCTTTTGTCGCAGCGGCTGGGGTTCGAGGTCATGCCGGAGGAATTTCGCGACCAGCTCGACCTGCTGAGCCGGTTTCACCATGACCGGCGGTGGGCGTTTCCAATGCAGCTCAACTTTCTGGTGACGCGGTTCGCGCAGTACCTCTGCGCCTCCGAGGAAGACCGCTATATCATGGACCGGAGTATTTTCGGCGACAAGGTGTACGCCACGCTCTACTATAAACAGGGTTATTTCAAAGACAGCCAGTATGGCTGCTACCTCACTCTCTACGATTCTCTTCTTCGCCACACGAAAGCTCCGCGTCTTCTGATTCTCGTGCACTGTCCCTTCGAGGAAATCATGAGACGCATTTACGCCCGGGGGCGGGAGGACGAAATCATCGCCGGGGAAGAGTACTGGAAGGCCCTGTATGGCGCTTACTCTCCCTTCATCGATTTCGTGAAGTCGGAGGTGGATATCCCGAATTTCCTCGTGCTGGATCTCTCCGACCCCAACTTTATTCATACTCCCGAGCGTGTGGAGCGGTTTCTGGAGGAAGTCCGGGAGTTTTTCCCGGAGCGTTTCGCCGAAAGACCGGAAAACTGACGAAACGGCGTTCATAAGCGATCCTGAACGATCCATGAACGATCATTGATAATTCGACAGGAATACTGTTGAAGTTCGCGGCGGAGAATTTATAGTAACCAGAATGTATAAGGGGAGGGGCGCGGGAGAGCGTAAGGAGTGTTGTTTACTTAAAGAAGTTTTTATATTAGAAAATTAAGTGTACCAGAATTTTAATATAAAAATTTTTAATAATAATTAACGAGTTTCACTGTTTTGTTTTTTGACCTTTTTCAGTATTTTTAATCAGCACTTTAATTTAGAAGAAGGTCGTTTCGCAGGTGTTTTCTGGAAGTCCAGGGCAGTATGTTTGTATCGATATCGGAGGCTTGCAGGTCCAATGATGGGGGTAAGAAGGAATTTTATTTCGGGAAGTCTCATCCTGATGGCGATAGCCGGCGGTGTTTTTGGGGTGATACACCTGCTTTCCCACAGAATTCCGGGCGAGATATTTCAGTCCGGGACGGCGGAAGAAGTACGACAGGTGGTTGGGACGATCTATTATTTCGGCAGCAGGAACACGGAAGGACGGACTCCGCTGTTTCTTGCCGCCATGAGCAATCCGGACCCCGAGGTGATCCGGATATTGATTGAGGCGGGAGAGGATGTCAACGCCAGGGCTTTGGACGGAACGACGCCGATTATGACGGCGGCCGCTCTCAATCCCGTTTTGGAGGTGAGCCAGGCTCTGATCGAAGCCGGCGCCGACATCAACGCCGTGGACAACAGGGGAAACTGCGTACTGACGGGGGCTCTGGTGTGCAATAAAAATCTGGACATCGCGCGTATGCTGATCCGGTCGGGAGCCAATCTGAACGCCGCCCGGGGCGCCCTCGACGCGACTCCTGTATTCAGCGCGCTGACGGGCACTTACTCCACCGCCGAAATGTGCGAAATCGTGAAAATGATGGGAGACGCCGGGGCGGATTTCAACTTCGAAAACAGAGAAGGCACCACCCCGCTGCTGCTGGCCCTGAACCTTGAGCTTCCCATGGAAGTGGTGGAAACTCTTGTCCAGTACGGGGCGGACGTCAGACGGCCCAACAAAAAGGGTCTGCGTCCTCTGGCGGTTCTGTCGCGCATCGCCAGGAGCACCGACGATGTGGTGGACCTGCTGGCGATGGGAGGGGCGGCGGGGATTGACGACCGCAACGGAACGGGAGGCGAAACGGCTCTGATGTACGCCGCGGCCTCCAACGCCAACGCGAATATCGTTCGGGCCCTGCTCGACAGAGGGGCGTCCATCGATATGCGAAATTTTACGGGTGTGACGCCGCTTCTGCTGGCCGCGAAATACAACGTTTCTTCCGAGATCCTGAAAACGCTGCTGGACAGAGGCGCCGATGTGAATATCCGCGATCAGGCGGGATGGACGCCGCTGCTTTACGCCATTCGCGACAACCCCAATCCGGCGGTGGCGAGCCTTCTGATTCACGGCGGAGCGGACGTCAACGCGGCCTCGCCGGAGGGGTGGACGCCCCTGTCTCTGACCGTTTCCGCCAGTGACTGCCTGGGGCTTCTGGAGGAGCTTCTCACGGCCGGAGCGGAGGTCAACTGCGCCGATGCCAGCGGGATCACACCGCTGATGCAGGCCGTGCGGAAGGGCATTGACCCCGTTGGAATTTTACGGCTTCTGGCGGCGGGGGCGGATATCGACGCCAGGGACGCTTCGGGAAAGTCCGCCCTTGAGTACATGAAATTCAACGGAAGATGGCGGCGTTCGGGACGGTACGCTCAGGTCATCCGTTTTTTCAGAAATGAGGAACTGCGGCGGGTGGTTGCCGGTCGGACGTTTTTTTGAGTCTCTGTTCCGGTCTCTGTTCTGTTGAAGCCGATGCAGTCGCCGAGGCGGGGGGATCGATGTGAAAAAAGCCTGTATTTTACTGTGCCTTTTGTGGTCCGTTTTTTGTACCGGGCGGGGCGGGGTCCTTCAGGTTCGGGCGGCGGAGGAGGCGCCTAACTTTTTTGAACTTTGCGCCGACGGAACCCCTGCCGAGGTGGAAGCGGCTCTGGCGGGATGGGCGGATGTCAATGAGCCCGGCGAAAACGGCTTTACTCCCCTGATGCTTGCCGTGAACCTGAACCGGCCGGAAATTGTCGAAGTTCTGCTCCGGAGCTCCGCGGACGTGGACGCGGTGGACAATGACGGCTGGACCGCGCTGATGTGGTCCGTGGTGGAAGCGGATACGGGCATCGTGAAGATGCTGCTTGCCGCCTCCGCCGATGTGGACGCTCAAACTTCCGCCTTTCTGACGCCTCTTCTGTCCGCCGTATTCGACGGTCGGGAGGACATCGCCCGGCTCCTGATCGAAGCCGGTGCCGACGTGAACCTCAGCAGCGGAAATGGCGTAACGCCTTTGATGGCGGCCTCGGGAAGGCAGTCCCGGGACATCGTGAACGCCCTGATCGGCGCGGGAGCCGAGGTGAACGCCGAGGACGGGGAGGGCTGGACCGCGCTCATGTGGACCGCCGTGAGCGGAGACGCCGGTATCGCTGAGACGCTGCTGGAGGCCTCCGCCGACGTCAACATTCCCGACGGAGAGGGAAATACGCCCCTGATCTCCGCCGCCTATCGGGGCCATACGGAGCTGACGTCGCTGCTGATCCGTTCCGGAGCCAGCGTGAACGCGGCAAATGTGGACGGAGTCACGGCTCTGTTCATGGGTATCGAATCCGGCTCCCGGCAGATCGTCAAAATTCTCCTCTCCGGGGGAGCCGACCCCAACGCGCGGGATGCTTATAATCTGACTCCCCTCATGGCCGCGGCGCGGCGGGGAAGCCTGGAGGTCCTTTCCGACCTTTTGGACGCGGGAGCGGAACTGGAGGCCTGGGACGGCGACGGATGGACGGCCTGGCGATACGCGGTGGAGTTCAAAAATGAGGCTGCGGCGGAGCTTCTCGTTCAAAAAGGAGCAAAGTCCTCAAATTTGCGATAACATGCTTCAATAATCTCCCGCAATAATCTGTATAAATAAACCAAAAAAGCGTGGGAAAGTTCTGCCGCAGGTAAATCGGTATAATTCAATAGCTTAATGAAAGTAGTTTTATCTGTTCCCGAATGTGAACGACTGTTAATATATCAGTATCACAGGGGAACGAAGAAGTTTTTCGTTCAAGAGCTTTGAGAGCAGAGATCTTCCTGTGACGCTTTGTGAAACACTTCCACCTCACAGATCGACGGCTCCGGCGTTTTTTCATGCTGGAGCCGTCGATTTTTGCAACTCCACTATAATTTTTCCTGACAAAAAGAGAGTGATAATTATCTCTTTTTAGGTATAATGCCTCAGGTGGAGTTTATTTTGGGAGTGTGCCGACATGTCCGACGAAAAATTATTTCACAGATTGCTGGATGTTGTAGAGAACGACATTGCGCCACTGACGGCCGCGGTTGTGGAGACGGGGTCCCGCGTGTTCGGGGCCGCGGTGCTCCGCAGGGCCGACCTGTCCCTCGTGTTGGCCGAAACCAGTCATGCGGCTTTCTCTCCTCTCTGGCACGGCGAAATCTATACGATGAAGCTGTTCTTCGAGCTTCAGGGACATCCCGACCCCGACGACTGCGTTTTTCTGTCGACCCACCAGCCCTGCTGCATGTGCGCGTCGGCTTTGGCCTGGTCCGGGTTCAGGGAGATCTACTATCTTTTCGATTACGGACGTACGCGCGAGGATTTCAACATGCCTCACGACCTCATGATGAATCGCGAGATTTTCGGCTGCAATGAACCGAGAGCGAAAAACCGTTATTTTGAGTGGAAGTCGCTTTGCGCTATGATAGATAAATTGCCTGATCCGGCCATGGCCCGGGCCAGAGTCGACAAACTCGCGGCCATTTACGCGCATTTCGCGAAAACGGCTGAGGAAAAGGCGAATAAATCGATCAAAATTTAATCAAAATTTGACGCCACAGCGTAGAAGTTGGAGGGAGTTCCGTGGCAAACGCGGTTCCGAATCTTGACAGGTTTAGGGTCAGAATAGTGAGAGCGCGGGAGCTGATGGAAACCCGGGATCTTCTGACGGAGCTTCTGAACATCCCGGAAAATCGTCTGCTGCCGCTGTTCGGTGTGACCCAGTGGGCCCCTCACGAGGTCCATAACCTGAAAGATCAAATTTTTTTGGATGTTATCACGGAGTTGATTCGAAACGGCTGGAACTGCAATTCAGCCTCTTTCGGCGAGGGGCATCGGGATACCTTTTTGATGGAAATGGCCCGGTGCGGCTATTCGAAGTCCGTGACCCGCCTTTTGGAAATGGGGGCGGAAGCGGACCACAACAGTCAGGGCTATGGCGCTTCGACGCCCATGATGTGCACCAGAGATCCGGAAATCATGAAAAAACTTCTGTATTACGGGGCGAACCCTCTGGCGGTCAACGCCTCGGGGCAGACCGATTTTACCTGTAAACTGCTGAAGGGCAGCACTCCGGGGGCTCGTTTTTACCTTTACAATACGGAAAAAATTCCCTTTCAGTCCCTGCTGGCGAACTTCAGGGACTGCGTTCTGAGCCGCTCCAGCGTCCCCTACGAGCCCATGTATCCCCTCTGCCTCGTCCCGGTGGTTCCGGAGGGCGTGCCCTATACGAACATCATCGACAGAGAGCTCATCGACAGTATGCTGCGGGAACAGTACCTGCCCTTCACCTCCCGGGCGCTGAATTATCCGCTGAAGGGCGGTTTGACGGTGTGGCGGTATATCCGTCAGAGGCTGGAGGCCTCCCCCTCCGTGATTCCGGCGCTGGTGGTTGGGCTGATGGCCTGCATGGTCAAAATGGAGGAGTGCCGTACCCCCGATGATTTCATGTTTCTCGAACGCTACATCGCGAAACCCGTGCCCCGTGAGCTCAATCCGAGGGAGGTGCTGTCGAAAGCGGTTTTCGTCTACATGCTTTTTTCGCTGTCGATGCTGCCCGCTCCCCAGCTTCTGCGATGGCTCCTTCTGTTCGACAAGCTCCTGCGGCGGCTTCTGGTGTGGATGGACGTCCTTGGGGAACAGCCCTTCCGGGTGGAAAATTCCATGCTCTCCATGGACCGGCGGGGGTCTCACATGTTGCAGGAGCTGGCGACGATGCAGGGACTTCTTGCCATGCGGGTGAACGTGTCGGACAGCTTCGGAGAATTTCGCATTCCGGAGGAGCTGTCCAATATGCTTATGATGAACGAAAGTATCGAATGAGAGAAGTCTCAGGGGAAACCGTTAAGTTTAAAGGGGTCCCCGAATCATAATTTGATCAGATTTGTATTTTCAGGGGGATGATTTCAGATGGGGCATCTTGTGTGGGGTGGAGCGAACTGCGTTGAGCTCGCGCGTACTTACGGGACGCCGCTGTATGTTGTGGATGAAGGAATTGTGCGGGCCCGGTGCGCGGAGGTTCGGACCGATTTTCTGGAGCGCTGGCCGGGAAGCGCCGCCTGTTATGCCAGCAAGGCCTTCCTGACGACCTGCATGGCGTGGATTATCAACCAGGAAGGGCTGGGCCTCGACGTGGTCTCCGGCGGAGAGCTTTACACCGCGCTTCGGGCCGGTTTTTCCCCGTCCCGCATCGAGCTTCACGGCAACGCGAAGTCGGAGGAGGAGCTTCGTCTCGCCTTCGCCTCGGGGGTGGGGCATATCATCGCAGACGGCATTATGGAGCTGCAGCTTCTGGATGGTCTGGCGGAGGAAATCCACCGCGCTCCGGAGGTGAGTGAACGCCCGCGGGTTCTCCTTCGCGTGGCGCCGGGGGTGGAGCCTCACACCCACACCTATCTGGTCACAGGTCAGGTGGGGAGCAAATTCGGTCTGCCTCTGGAAACCGATTCGGACGAGGACGGGCTGCTGTCGGAAGCCGTGCGGTTCGCCATGGCCTCGCGGACCTTCGACCTTACCGGATTTCATTTTCACATCGGCTCGCAGATCTTCGAAAACGCCACTTACATCGAGGCGGTGAAGCGTATCGTCGCCTGCATGGGGAGAATGCGCGAAAAATTCGGCTTCGAGACCCGGGAACTGAACTTTGGGGGCGGATTTGGCGTCCCCGCGGCACCGGACGAGCCTCACCTTCCCCTGCGCCATTTTACCGATGCCATGATGGAGACCCTGAAGGCGGAGTGCGCCGCGCGAAAACTGCCCTGCCCGTCCGTGACCATTGAGCCGGGGCGCTGGATCATTTCCGACGCGGGGATCACCCTCTACTCCGTGGAGACGATAAAACGCCTGAAGGACGTGACCTATGTGGGAGTGGACGGAGGGATGGCCGACAATCCGCGGCCCTCTCTGTACGGGGCGCAATATGTCTGCAAACTCGCGAACAAAATCGGGCTGCCTCCCGAGGAAAAAGTCGTCGTTGCGGGTCGATGCTGCGAAACGGGGGATATTCTGGTCGAATCGGCGGAACTGCCCAGAGTGGAGCGGGGGGACGTTCTGGCGGTTTTCAGCACGGGAGCCTATAATTTCTCCATGGCCAGCGGCTACAACCGCCTGCTGCGTCCGGCGGTGGTCCTCGTGCGGGACGGAATGTCGGATCTCATCGTGGCCCGGCAGACCTGGGAGGACCTGCTGGCCGGCGACTGCATCCCTCAGAGGCTTTTGTATTAAAATAGTGGAATTTAAAAATCATGTGGTTTTAAAACAGCAAGGTTTTAAAATAACAAGATTAATACCAATTTGCTTTTAAATTTGCTTTATGGAAGGGGTGTATTTGATCGTGAAGAGAATAAGTTTTCTGCTGAGTTGCGCTTTTGTTATTGGAGGACTGTTGTTGTTTGCGGGCGCCGCCCCGGCAGCCCAGGCGATTTCGATCGGGCATACCGTTTCTCTGACGGGTGGGGCTTCGATGTGGGGACAGTCCGAGGCCAACGCGGTGGACATGCTGGTGAAGAAAATCAACGCCGAGGGCGGAATTTTGGGTCGTCAGATCGTGATCATCCGCTACGACAACCGAGCCGACGCCGTGGAGTCGGTGAACGTGGCCAACCGGCTGGCCGGAGATTCGGTCATCGCCGTGATCGGCCCCGCTCAGAGCGGCAATTCCATCGCCACCGCCCCGGTTCTGGAGCGGGCGAAGATCCCGATGATCGTCACCACGGCCACCAATCCCTACGTGACCGTCGACCAGAGAACGGAAAAGGTGCGTCCCTACGCGTTCCGTCCCTGCTTCATCGATCCCTTCCAGGGAACGGTGGCGGCCCGTTTCGCCGTGGACAGACTCAGCGCGAAGACGGCGGCGATCCTCTACGATGTGGGTTCGGATTACGGGCAGTGGCTTGCCAAATATTTTGAGGAGGCTTTCGCGGCCCGGGGCGGCAAGGTTGTGGCGAAGGAGGCCTTCCGCTCGGAGGAACTGGACTATCGAGCGCAGCTGGGCAAAATGAAAGATCTGAAGCCGGATGTGCTTTTCATTCCCACCAGCCAGAAGGAAGCGGCCATGGCCGCCCGTCAGGCGCGGGATCTGGGGATAGCTGCGACCTTCCTGGGGACCGACAACTGGGGAAGCCCGGACCTGATCGACCTGGGGGGCGAGGCGGTGGACGGAGCCTACTTCGTGAACCTGGCCGACCTGGACGACCCGGACATTCGCGATTTTGTGGCGGAGTACCGCGCGGCGTTCGGAGCGGATCCCGTTCTGCCGAACCCCATTATGGCTCAGGACGCTCTGATCATGATCGTCGAGGCCGCGAAAGCAGCCGGTTCCGTGGAGGGACCCAAGCTGGCCGAGGCTCTGGCGAATCTGAAGAACATCAAAGTGACCAGCGGCACGCTTACGGTGGACCCCGCCGACCACAATCCCCTGAACAAGCCCGCCGTCATCCAGAAGGTCGATGTGACGAAGAAAGCCTTCGTTTTCGTCGAGAAATATCAGGGCGAATAGGGAGAATAGAAAAAATAATGAACTATCTGGATCTGTCGTGTTTCTGCAAACCCTCGTAACCGGTCTTTCCATAGGGGGTATCTACGCCCTGATGGCTGTTGGATACTCCCTGATTTTCAGCGTGCTGTCCTTCAGCAATTTCGCTCATGGCGCGGTGATCATGCTGGGGGCGTATATCGGGCTCGCTCTGGCGACGAAGCTCCATCTGGGGCTGGGACTGGTGGTGGCGGGCAGTGTGGTGGGGGCCGGAATTCTGTCGATTTTCAACGAACGGGTCGCCTATGCCGCTCTGCGCCGCCGCAGGGCCCCGTCGCTCTACCTGATGATCAGCGCCATGGGGTGTTCCGTGTTTCTGGAGAACATGGTTTACGCCACAATCGGTTCGCGTTTTTACGCCTTTCCGGAGTTTTTCCGGCGGCAGGTGGTCAGCGTGGGGGGAAGCGTGCTCTCGCTGCTGGATCTTTTTGCCTTCGCGGTGTCCATCGGCTCGATTTTGGCCCTGCACCTTTTTATCACCCGTACGAAAACGGGGATCTCCATTCGCGCGGGGGTCAGCGACATGACGATGTGCTCTCTGATGGGGGTCAACACGGACCGCCTGATCGCCATCGTGTTTTTCCTGGCCGGAGGGTTCGCGGGGGTGGCGGGGGTGTTTCTCGGGGTCAAATACCTGGTCTATCCCACGATGGGCTGGGTCACGAACAAGGCCTACATCGCCGCGGTCATCGGAGGGCTGGGCAGTTTGCCCGGGGCTCTTTTGGGAGGTTTGATCCTGGGCGTGCTGGAGACTTTGGTCTCCACCTACGTTTCCAGCGTTCTGAGGGACGTGTTCAGCTTCACCATGCTGATCACCCTCCTGATCTGGCTTCCCAACGGCCTGATGGGGCAGGACTCCGAGGAAAAGGTGTGAGGGACCCCCATGAATTATGAATTGAACGTGGTGCTCCTGGCCTGCATCAATATGATCGCGGTTCTGGGAGTGACGATTTTTACGGGGTTTACCGGCCTGTTTTCCCTGGGTCACGCGGCTTTTGTGGGCATTGGAGCCTACACATCGGGGGTGCTGACGTATCACTGGAACGTTCCCTTTTTTCCCGCTCTTCTGGCGGGGATGGCCGCCGCCGGTGGGTCGAGCCTCATTATCGGTATTCCGACGCTGCGGGCGAAGCTGCGGAGCGACTACTTCGCCATCGCGATTCTGGGGTTTGGAGAGGCCCTGCGGGTGTGTCTGGAAAATCTCTCCATCACCAACGGCGCCCGGGGACTTTCTCTGGACGCCCTCAGCAGTCCCGTGTGGATTCTGTGCGCTCTGGCGGGTAGCGTTTTCGTGACCCGCAATTTTCTGAAATCGCGTTTCGGCATGGCCTTCATCGCCATTCGGGAGGATCCCGTCGCGGCGGAGATGGCCGGAATCGACCTCTTCAAAAACCGCCTGCTCTCCCTCTTTGTGAGCGCCCTGCTCTGCGGCCTTTCGGGGGCTCTTCTGGCCCATCGTCTGGCGTTCATTCAGCCCGTCATGTTCACTCTGACTCAGTCCACCCAGCTTCTGGCCTCGGTGATCGCCGGAGGTATCGGAAGCGTTTCGGGGCCCCTCATCGTGGCCTTCGTCTTCTCGTCGCTGCCGGAGATGCTGCGGACCCTGAATATGTGGCGTCTTCCGGCCTACGGGCTGCTTCTGGTTGTGGTCATGGTTTACCGGCCCCAGGGGCTTTTGGGCTACCGGGAGCTCTCCGACCTGACGATCTTCCGGTTCTTTCGAAGGAGGAACGGGTGATGCCGGCCCTTCTGGAGGTGCGAAATCTTTCCCGGACCTTCGGGGGCATCCGGGCGGTGGACGATCTCTCCTTCGACGCGGCCCGGGATGGAATCACCGGCCTGATCGGTCCCAACGGAGCGGGGAAAACCACGGTATTCAACCTGATTACGGGGGTCTGCAATCCCTCGGGCGGGTCGGTTCGCCTGAACGGAGCGGAGCTGACGGGCCGGCGTCCCGACGAGATCGTTCGGATCGGAGTGGCGCGGACATTTCAGAATATTCGGCTCTTTGGGCGCATGACCTGCCTGCAGAACGTCATGGTTCCTCTTCTGGCCCGGGGAACCTGCGGGCCGATCCAGTCTCTCTTCCGCACGCCAGCCGTCTCCGCCGGGGAAAGAGAGGCGAAAAAAGCCGCCCTCGAAATCATGGCCGAGACGGGAACGCTGGACGTGGCGGACAGAATCGCGGCGACCCTGCCCTACGGTCGTCAGAGACGGCTGGAAATTGCCCGGGCTCTGGCCTGTTTTGGGGCTGAGGAGTTATTTTCCGCCGGCTCCCCGGATCGTCTGCTTCTTCTGGACGAACCCGCGGCCGGCATGAACGAAGCGGAGACCCGGGAACTGGCCCGGGCGATCGGGGACCTGAAGGGTCGTTTCGGCCTGACGGTGCTCCTGATCGAGCATCATATCGACATGGTGATGGAGCTCTGCTCTCACATCGTCGTTCTGGATCGGGGGATGCTTCTGGCCGAGGGAACCCCTCGAACCGTCCGGTCCGACGAGCGGGTCGTGGCCGCCTATCTGGGGCGGACTCGCGAGGCCCGGCCCCGATCCCGGCGGGCGGAAATACGAGAGGAAACACGAACGGAAAAGGAGAAATTATCGTGAACGACGCCTGTCTGGAGGTGCGAAACCTGCATGTTCACTACGGCGGCATTCACGCGCTCCACGGTGTGGATCTCCGGCTGGACAGAGGGGAGATCGTGTGCGTGGTTGGGGCCAACGGAGCGGGAAAATCCACTCTCATGTGGACAATCGCCGGAGTGCAGCCGGCGACGAAGGGCGAGATCCTGCTGGATGGCCGGCCTCTGCCTTCCCGACCTCACGAAATCGTGGGGCTGGGGGTTTCTCTGGTTCCCGAGCGGCGGCGGCTCTTCGCCCCTTTGACCGTCCGGGAAAACCTCGTCATGGGGGCGGTGCGGCGCAAAGACCCCGACCAAATCGCAAGGGACATGGAGCGGTGTTTCGAGCTTTATCCCGTGCTGAGAGAGCGCCTGTCTCAAAGGGCCGGAACCCTTTCCGGCGGAGAACAGCAGATGCTGGCCGTTTCTCGGGCGCTGATGAGCCGCCCCTCCGTGCTGCTTCTGGACGAGCCGACGCTGGGACTGGCCCCCATCGTGACGGACGCTCTTTTTGAGACCATTCTGCGTATTCGCGACGAAGGCGTCACGATATTGCTGGTGGAGCAAAACGCTCTGAGGGCCCTTGAAATCGGTGATCGGGGCTACGTGCTCCAGACGGGGGAAATGGTGAAAAACGGTCCCTGCGGGGAGCTTATCGAAGATCCCCTGATTCGAAAGGCCTATTTGGGAGAAGAAGAATAAGGGTCGAGCTTTCGACCCGCCTGTTTCATGTGCTTCATCAGTAATAAAAAAATTCTGTTTTTCTCAAATAAGCCTTTTTTACATATATTTTGAATGATATAATGGCGAAAGTATTTTTTGAGGATGTTCTTTATAAGAAAAAAGATCCGGGAAATTTATTATTTATTGTTGAAAAATTTAAAGCGAAACTTGAAGCTGGAGGGATTTACTGTGAGGAAATCGACAGCGGTTTTGTTGTTGCTGGCAGCGGTATTTGTATTGGCTGGTGTTCAGGAAGCTCATGCGTCGGTCTGTTATACACTGCGTCAGATGAGGATATTTCGGCAGGATACGGGCGCGGAAATTCAGCCGGGAGGCACCGTTTACATCGCCCCGCATCAGACGCTGCTGCTGAATGTGTACGCGGGAGACAGCAATGACGATGGCATTCTTGATATCAGTGACCTTCATCAATGGACTGTAAGCGATGATGCACGTATCTACGTAAGTCTTGCAGATACCGGCTCTGTGGCAGGACTGTCTTCCAGTTTTATTGCTCAGGGCTCCAGTATGGGCCTCACTTCCACCCTTTCGGAAAGAATAGGGACGATTGCGGTCACGGCGACTGATGTGATCAACACTACGATGACTTTTCAGCTGGAGTATGGTCAGGGTGATGTGACAAGCCCGACCACGTTCGCTTATTCCAGCGTTTTCCCCATTCGCTTTGTGACGACTGCCACTGTCGATCTGTATTACCTGTATATTCCCAAAAGCATGAGCATCCGGGACGGGAACCACAATAAGATCACCTCGCAGATTTCGATCACGGGAGGTTCGACGACGACTCTCTACGTGGATACGGATGACTTCAACGGAGATCACCAGATCGACGACCTGGACTACTTTATCTTCCCTGTCAGTGCTACGGGCTATACGATGACTCCCACCGTGGTTGTGGACGACCCGTCAATCGCCAGGGCAAGCGCGTCCCACTCCAATCTGCTGGGCCTGACGCCCACTCAGACCAGATACCCGACGACAATCGCCACGTTGACCCTTTCCGCGATCAACACCGGAGGGACGGAAGGCGATCTTTACAACCCGGCCTACACGTTTTTCTCCTACACGATCGCGCTGGCCGGGACCACGGCGGACGGAACGACGATTGAGGACGTGGTGAGTTACCAGAACGAAGAGGAAGAGGGCACCATCTCCACTCAGTCCGTCACTCTGCGGGTCAACCCCTTGGACGACGCCAACGCCGAGCACGAGGACGACAGGGGCGGTACCTGCAGCGCCTTCGGGCTGGGAGCCCTTTTGCTGGCGGCCCCGCTGTTCTTCGCCCGCAAAAAGTCCGTGTGATCGTCCCTTCGACTCACCTTTTTGAGAAGTATAATTTTCTCAGGTTTAATTAATCGTGTAATGTTGCAGGAGGCCGCCGAGGGGTGGCCTCTTTTTTAAGAAAGAGGTTATAATAAACGAATTAGTTACTTTTCCGGGCGATGTTTCGTCTCTGAAAAAACAGGAGGCTTTCGATGAAACGGTGGATGCGCAGCTATGGCCGTGGCCTTTGTGGAGCGTTGCTGGTGCTGCTGTGTTTTGAGGCCGGAATGAGAGACGCGGCGGACGCTAAGGAATACGTCAATCGGCGGTTTGGTTACAGAGTCGACGTCCCGGAGGACCTTTTTGATTCGCCTGAAGAGGCCGAAAATGAAAGCGGGCGTACCTTTGTCTCCCGCAAGGATCCGGAAATGAAGATACGTTTTTCTGCCGTATCCGGTGTGACGGAAGTGCCGAATTTCAAAGAAACCGACATTCCGCCGGGGGCCGAAAAAATCGAATCGAACGAACTGGACCAGGGATACCTGCTGCGCTACAAAGTGGATGGCTTTGCCTGTGTGGTGGTGCGCCGTCTGGAGAACAACGTCCTTTACAGCGCCGAATTTCGATGCCCTCAGGAGAAAAAAGAGGACTACCAGGAAATTTGTCGTGCAATTCTGATAAGTTGGGTGCCTCTGGAGGAATGAGGCCGATGAAAGAAACCCTCCGGAATTTGAGGCCGGAAAATTTGAACGGAAAGGAGAGAAGGCGATGAGAGAAAAGGCGATGAAACGCACCGGAGCGCGTTTTTGGGGACGTTTGACGAAGGAGCCTTTGTTTGCCTTCTTCTCTCTTACGTTTTTTACGGTGTTTTTTTGCGCCGTTTTCGTATCGCTTCTTTCTCCTCCGCCCGCTCTGGCTTCGTCCTTCGATATTTTCCAGTTTGAGGGCCCCAGGATGAAGGACCTTTATTATCCCGTCATCCGGGATATGGACGCCCAGCTTCTGGCCATGTCCACGGGCAAACTCGACGTTCTGTCGGACATTTACCGTCCGGCGGACATCCGGCGGCTGTCTGAGTCCGGAGGGGTGGAGCTGTCTCTTGCCCCTACCTTTCACTCTTTTATGATTACTTTCAACACTCGAAAATTTCCCTGGAACCGGGTGGAGCTTCGGCAGGCCGCGGCGCAGGTGGTTCAGCGCCGGCAGTGGACGCGGGATCTGTTCTCCGGATACTGCGAGCCTCTGACCACGTATTTGCCGCCTGTTTCTCCCTGGTGCGACCCGTCGCCCGAGGAACTTCCGCAGGGGATGGAGGCGGCCCGCAGCCGTCTGGCCTCCGCCGGGTGGACCTGGGACCGGTTCGGGCGGCTGATCGCGCCGGACGGACAACCGGTTCCTCCGACGAAGATTCTCTGCCCGCCCTCCTCCGTGGCCGCGACGACCACCGAAATCGCCCAGCTCATGGCGGACGCGCTGAACGAGCTGGGGCTTCCCGTGGAGGCGGAGCCCATCGACTTTCAGACCATGCTGGCCCGGGTGGACCGTCATGACTTCGACGCCTGCACCAACGCCTGGACGATGTCGCGGGATCCGGACGTTCTTTACGCTTTTTATCACTCTTCCATGGACGTGGAGGGAGGGTATAATTTGAGCGGCATCGCGGACCCCGAGCTGGACGGCGTTCTGGCCGGCTTGCGTTACGCTCCCGACGAGGCCGCGGCGCGGGTTCGGGCTTTGGAGGCCCAGAAACTTCTCTGCCGGCTGGTTCCGGTGGCGCCCATCTACAGCCGTTATTCGGTGGCGGCGATACGCAGCGACTGGAACGGCGTTTTCACCACCGAGCGCTCCACCTCGGACAACATGCTGACGCTCATTTCCATGACCCCGAAGGAAGGCCCGGACCGGCCCATCTATTGGAATATTCCCGAGGAAATCCGGACGCTGAATCCCTTTGTTTCCACGACGGCCTATGACTGGACGGTGCTGGGAACGATTTACGACTCAATGCTTTCCGTGGACCCCTGGACCTTCGAGGACGTTCCCTGGCTGGCCGAGAGCTGGGACATCACGACGGGAGAAAAGGGCTCGGTCCTCACTTTTACGCTGCGAGACGGGCTGAAATGGCAGGACGGCCGGCCTTTGACCGTGGAGGACGTGGCTTTTTCCCTTGGGTACATCAAAGATCGTAATATTCCCCGTTTTTATGACAGCGTAAAGGATATTGAATCCATTGAGGTCGACAAAGACTCGCGGATTCTGCGCGTGGCCCTGGCGAATACGAGTTACTGGCACCTGCACAACATTGGAGGAATGCCGGTTCTGCCGAAACACATTCTGGAAAATGTGCCGGACTGGCGGGCCTGGCAGCCCACGCTGCGCATTCATTCGGCGCTGGACGGCACGGAGATGACCGAACTGATCGGGACGGGGCCCTTCACCTTTCGGGAGTCCCGAACGGGGGAGTACGTGCACATGACGCGAAACGAACATTATTTGCTGTACGCTCCCGCCGCGGTTTCCACCCCTTCCGCCCGGGCGGTGAGCGACGCCGTATCGATAATGATGAATTGATGATGATGAATTGATGACGACGACGAAGGAAAGACTGGAGGGAGAAGAATGAAGGCTTTTGCGAAGCGTCTCGGCGGAGCTCTGGCGGTGCTGGCGATCGTGCTGGTGCTGAACTTCTTTCTTTTCCGCATCATGCCCGGGGATCCTCTGACCGGCATCGTGGATCCGCGTTTTTCCCCTGAGGCGAAACAGCAGCTCGCCGCTCAGTGGGGGCTGGACCGGCCTCTGAGGGAGCAGTTTTTCGTCTATATACGGGAGATGCTGTCCTTCCGGTTTGGGCTGTCCATGATGACGGGGCAGCCGGTGTGGGATGAGCTGAAAAACCGCGTTCCCAATACGGTGGCGCTTCTGCTTCCGGCGCTGCTGTTTTCCGCGGCTCTGGGCATCTTTTTGGGGGTGAAGGCGGCGCTGAGACGTGGCTCGATTGTGGAGCGGCTTGTGCTCTGGAGCGGCGCGGCGTCCTTTTCCTTTCCCTCGTTTTTCGTGCAGATTCTTCTGCTGATGGGGTTCGCGTGGCTGTGGCCGATCTTTCCCCTGAGCGGCAGCTCCTCCATTCCGCCCCGGACGGGTCTCGCGGGAGCGGTGGATTACCTGTGGCATCTGGCGCTTCCCCTGTTTTCCCTGGTCGTCCTGAGTTTCGGGGGCTGGGCGCTTTACGTTCGCAATATGATGGTGAAGGCTTTGGGAGAAGATTATGTTCTCATGGCGATTGCCCGGGGACTGCCGAGAAGGCGTGTGATCTGGAACCACGCCTTTCGATCCGTGCTGCCCCCCGTGGTGACGATCCTTTTGCTCTCCCTGCCGGGAGTGGTGAGCGGAGCCGTGATTACGGAGACGGTGTTTTCCCTGAACGGAGCGGGCCGTTTTCTGCTGGAGGCCACCAATTCCCACGATTATCCCTCGGCGGGGGCCGCGTTTTTTCTTCTGGCGCTCCTGACGGTGGGCTGCAATCTTCTTGCGGACCTGCTTTGCGTACTGGTCGATCCTCGCGTCCGTCGGGGCGGTGTACAATGATTTTTACATTCGGAAAGGGGTTTTTTTCGTGACGAAAGGGCCATCCGTGGACCGGGAGAAACTTTATCGAATGATCTGCGCGCTGAGTGAAGCGGACCTTCAAAAGGTCGTCAGTTACGTGTCCTTTTTGCGCTTTGCCGGTATTTCCGACGGAAAGTTGCTTGCGGACCTGCTGGATGAGGCCGGGAAAATGGACGCCCTGCAGCCGAAGAAAACGACGCCGGATGCGGCAAAGCCGGAACCCGCACCGAAACCGATGGCGGAAGAAGTTTTAAAAACAGAAGTTTTAAAAACAGAAATTCCAAAACCGGAAGTCCCGAAAGTGGAAATCCCAAAAGTGGAAACTCCAAAACCGGAGATTCCAAAGGTGGAGCCGCCCCAAAAAGCGGACGCGCCCAAAACCGTGAAAGAAGAAATAACCTACACCAAATCCTGGATGGACGAGTCGGTGGAGTTCTTCGGGGGGAAGGTGAAGGAAGAGCCTCATCCGGCTCCGGCGACGGACCAGGGGGCGGGATTTTTCACGGATGCGGACAGCCTCAACGATTTTTACGCTCCGGTGCGCTCCTCGCGTCTTGACGACTCCCCCGACAGGGGGTCCGCTCAGGATATAAAGGACAAGTATTATATGGATTCGGAACCTTTTCCGGTTTCAGAGGAAAAAGGCTATTTCGACGGAGGAACGGAGCGCAAATCGGCCGAACGGACGCCCAGAGGTGAAGTTTCAGGCGTGGAAGACGCGTCGAAAACGGGCGGAAAGCCTCACGCTTCCCCCGCTCCCTCCGACGACTTCTTCATGCCCGTCCGCTCCGAGCGTTTCGACGAGCTTCGCAGGTCTTCGGAGCCCGAACAGCCCCCCAGGGGCGCGGCCAGGGACGTCAGGGACTTTTTGGCCGGTCTGTCCGGTCGAACGGAGGGCGGGACGGAGAAGTCCTCCGCAGAGGGGACGGCAGGGGAGCGTCCGAAGGTTTCCTCCCTGTTTTCCTTTGGAAGCGCGGCCATGTCGAAGTTCACGAAGTCCGACAAAAATTTGAAAAATGCTGAGAAGGCAGAGGAGCTTCCCAAAATCGAGAAGCCGGAACCATCGGAAAAAATCGAAGAACCCATGGTCTCCACGGATTTCGAGAAGTTCACGCCACCGCAGGAGCCCAAAAAAGCGCCCTTCTTCCCGACGGGTTCCACCGAACAGAAATCCGGACCGGAGGGCGGAAAAAAGGTTTCGGAGCCAACCGCCACGGGCAAGCAGCTGGTGCGGCTTCGAAAAATCCTGGGGCTTTCCTGCGAGGACCTGGCGTTTCTTTTCGAGGTTTCTCCCGGAGTGTTATATTCCTGGTTCAGCGACAGGGCCCCCAATGCCGCTCAGCAGGAGCTGTTGCTGTACTGCCTGGAGGTGGCGGATCGGGTGGAGCAGGTCGCCGTTCCCCGCATCGGCGCCACGGCCCGACGTCCTTTCCCGGATGGAGAGCTTTTCCTGCATAAGCTGAAGAGACAGAAAATAACAGGACAGGATCTGAAGATTCTGAAAGAAATGGCGCAGAGGGTCGAAGAGTTGCGTCGCAAGCCCAAAGGGGCGACGAAACCTTTTCACCCGTTCCAGCATACGGTAACGCTGTACTCGACTCCCTTGTATTGCGAGGTATAGATCATGTGGAACAAAGACACGAAATGGCGTCAATGCAGTATGATCAACGTGGATATTCTGAGAAATTACAATCCCGGCCTGGTAAAGACACTGAACGAAGACATCACGTATCTTTGTGTTGTTTCTCATGACGGAGACATCATGAACGACAACATGGTGCTGGAGCCCATGGTGGAATTTGTGGGAGCCAAGCGGATTCCGACGGCATCTCCGGAGCTGACCCACGCGAAGCACCCGAGCCTCCTGCACCTGGATTGTCTCTTCGACGGAGAGCCGGCCGTGGTGGAGCTGCGAGGGTCCCTGCGCCTCGCCATCTCCAAGCACAACATCATCCCCGCCATGCAGCCGGACAAAAATTTCTTCTTCGAGGAAAAGGCGAAGATAACCCTGCAAAACTGGCTCTGCTGCCGCTATCGCCGCGAAATTCTGCCGGAGTCCCTTTTGGCCCGCACGGCGCCTCTCTGGAGCTACATGAAAAACGAGGGTAAGAAGTACACCGCCAACGTCATGGGTTACTGGATCGACTACGACCCCAGAGGAGAAGAGCCTCCCGCGGAGGTCCCCTGCGTTTTCTCGCTTTTCGTGGTCTACTCGGTGCGTCACCACGACGCCCAGGAACAGGCGGAAAAGCTGGCCCTGGAGATTCGAAACCGGTTCCCGGAATGGCGCGGGGAAGTGAAGCGCCGGGAGATCGGAGATATTGAGATGAGCGACTGCCGGGCCTACGCCGAGGACTGTTTCACCCTGTTCGACCTTCAAAACTGCGTGCAGATCAACCTCGAACAGGTGGACGCTCTGGTCGAACAGTACGAAAAGGAAAAAGAAGAGCAGGAATCGCAGGAATCCCGCAAAGATTCCTCCATTAACCTGTTTTAAAAACCTGTTTTAAGAACCTGTGTTAATAATCTGTTTTGAAGCCCCATTCTCCCGGGACCTTTCGGGGCCGGTGAAAATGGGAGTCGATATTATTGGAGTCCAAATGAAGTGAAAGGTATTTTTCATCAGGTCGCCCCTTTTTGTTTTTTGCTGCTGGTGCTGATGGCTTTTTTGGGGCCCGAGACTCTGGGGTTGAAAGACGGTCCTCAGGCGCCGCCGTATTCGAAGCCGGAGTGGATGGACGACTCCATCGCTCCGGTGGAGGTTCTGCATGTGGATGGAGCGGAGGACACGCCGGTTCCACCGGAAGTCGTCCTGAACTGGAATTATGCCGCTCCTTTGAGGGTTTCCCTGACCGGAAGCCTGGGGGAGAAGGGAGAGCTGCGATGGATCACGCCATCGGGGCGGTTCGTTCCGGCCTCCGGCGCCGGAGAGCTTGACCTGGACGCCCGGGATATTCCCTTCAAAAAAGCCATGGGGCTGGGGCCCTTTGTGAACATGGCCGCGGTGCTTTTCCCCGAAAAGGGAGAATATCGTCTTTCCCTGGTGGGCAGCGGCGATGTTTTCATGAAGATTGAAGGCGGTCGATGGGGACTTCTGGGGACGGACCAGCGGGGGCGAGACGTTGCCGCCCTGTTCGTGCGGGGTATTCGCATATCCCTGATCGTGGGCATTGCCGCCACGCTGATCGCGACTCTGGCGGGGCTGTCTCTGGGGCTTTTGTCCGGTTACGCGGGGGGCCTCACCGACGCTCTGATCATGCGGGCTGTGGACGTGCTGCTCTCCATTCCCACGCTGCCGATTCTGATGGTCATCGCCGGCCTGTGGGGTAAAAGCCTGTGGAACCTCGTTTTGATCCTGTCGATTTTTTCATGGATGGGAACGGCCCGCACGGTGCGCTCCCTGACCCTCACCCTGCGCGACGCGCCCTGGGTGGAGGGATTGAGAGCTTTGGGGGCGAAGCGAAATTACATTCTTTTCCGTCATCTGCTGCCGGAGGCCCTTCCCCTGCTGCTGGCGAACATCGCCCTGGGCGTGCCGGGAGCGATTCTCGCCGAGGCGGGGCTGGCGTTTCTCGGCCTCTCCGATCCCCGACTGCCCTCCTGGGGGCGTATGCTTCACGAGGCTCACACCTTTGGGGCCTTCACCAACGGGGCGTGGTGGATGATTTTGCCTCCGGGGCTGGGTATTTCTTTGATATGCCTGATTTTTATGGACATAGGACGCCGGCTGGAGGAGCGAGCCGACCCCCGTCTTTCTCAGGAACTGCCGCCCGGCGCGGCGGGAGCGGATTCCCTCCGTAACGGCCGGGGCGACGGAGAAGGGGGGCCCGCGGCATGAGCGTGACGCTGGATATACAAAATCTCTCCGTCACCTATTCCTCCCCCAGGGGTGAAATTCCGGCCGTTCGGGAATGCAGTTTCTCCGTATCCCGGGGAGATGTGGCGGGCCTCGTGGGAGAGTCCGGCAGCGGAAAGACCAGCGTGCTGATGGCCATCCCCCGTCTTCTGCCGAGAGGAACCGCCGTTACGGGCCGGATTTTGTGCGACGGGGAGAACCTCCTTTCTCTGGGAGAAGAGGCGCTGAACACCTGGCGCTGGCGTCGTTTCGCTCTGGTTCCCCAGGGGACGGGGGCTTCCTTCACCCCTCAGATCTCCATTGGCGGTCATATCATGGAAGTTCTGCGTTTCCATTTCCATATGAAGAAGGAGGAGGCCAGGAACCGCGCCATGGATTTGCTGAAAACCACCGGACTGGAGACGTCCTTTTTCGCCCGTTATCCCCACGAGCTTTCGGGCGGGCAGAAACAGCGGGCGGCGCTGGCGACGGCTCTGGCCTGCGATCCGGATTTTCTGCTGGCGGACGAACCCACAACGGCGCTGGACGTGGTCACCCAAAAGGAAGTGCTGAGCATGATCGTGTCTCTGGTGCGAAGCCGCGGTATGGGGCTTCTGCTGGTGACCCACGATCTGCCTCTGGCGGCGGGGATCTGCGACCGCCTGGTTGTGATGAAGGAGGGCCGCATCGTTGAAAACGGACCCTGCCGTCAGGTGGTGGAACATCCCCGAAGCCCTTCGACCCGGGAGCTGATCGAAGCTCTGCGGCGTATGGAGCGGCCGGGGGCTTTGGTCGCGGAGGCCGAGTCATGACGGCGCTGCTGACGGCGACGGACCTGGGGGTACATTTTGAGGGACGGCGAAAACTCCCGGGGATTGAAAGGGGAGGCGTCTGGGCTCTGCGGCACTTTTCCCTGAACCTGGAAAAAGAGAGTAAAACCCTGTCCATCGTGGGAGAATCCGGCAGCGGAAAGACCACCCTGCTGCGGGCGCTCCTGGGCCTCGTGCCTCCCACGGAGGGAAGCGTGACCTTTCAGGGGCGGGATCTGGCCGAAATGACGGCGGAAGAACGCCAGACCATGCGCCGTCGCTGCGGGTACGTGTCCCAGGACCCCTACAGCTCTCTGCCGCCGACGCTGACGGTTCTGGGGGCCGTTCTGGAGCCCTGGACCCTTGTGCACCCTTCCCGGCGGGAGAGGGAAGAGGGGCTGAATCGGGCGAAGAAACTTCTGACGGAGCTGAAGCTGCCCGAATCCCTGTGGAACGTTCGTGTGCGCCATGCCCTTTCCGGGGGCCAGCGTCAGAGGGTGGCCATAGCCCGGGCTCTGATTCTGGAGCCGGAGCTGCTTCTGGCGGACGAGCCCACCGCCATGCAGGACGTTTCTACCCGGGGAGAGGTGCTGGACGTTCTGAGCCGCCGGATTCGGAGGGGAATGTCCATGATTCTCGTGACTCACGATCTGCTGCTTGCCCGTTACGCCGCGGAGTACGCTCTGGTTCTCTGGAAGGGGGAAATCGCGGAGTCCGGTTCTGCCGCCGACCTGCTGGAAAAACCGACTCATCCCTACACTCAGGCGCTGCTGGCGGCCCTGCCCCGACTTTAAACAAAGAAAAGAGAGAAAACACAGAGAGAAAAGAGAGGATGAAGATGGGGAAAACGTATTTCAATCCAGGCTGCGCTCTGACCATCCACAAACCGGAGGCGGAGGTCGCGCTTCTGAAGCTGCTGCGCGACAAATACGACGGGAATGTGGAGCTGCACAGTCTCTGCTGTCACCACGATCCCCAGGTGGAAAAGGGGTCCTGCATCGTGGTGGTGTGCGCGGGGTGCGACAGACGTTTTAACAAGCTGTACGAGGGAATTTCCACTCTGACCCTCTGGGAGGTTCTGGACGGTGTGGAGGGGATTCAGTACCCGGACTACAAAGGCCGGAAAATGAGCCTCCACGACCCCTGTCCGATTCGATCGAAGCCCCAGGTTCACAGGGCGGCCCGGAGTCTCCTGAAGAAGATGAACATCGAAGTTGTGGAAGCGGCCCTTCACGCCGCCTCGTCCCGATGCTGCGGGGACAGCTATTACCCGGATCTGCCTCTGGAGGAGATTCATGCGAGAATGAAGGAGCGCGCCGCTTCCATGCCCTGCGACGAGGTGGCGGTCTACTGCGTGACCTGCGTCCGCTCGATGCATTTTGGAGGGAAGAAACCGCGGTATCTCGTCGACCTGCTGCTGGGAGAGGAGACGGTTCCTCCGGAGGGCGACGTGCCCGAATGGCACGCCCGGATCAAAGAATATCGAGAACGGCACTGAGCTGGCTCGTCAGGGGAACTCGTCGGGGGTAAATGGAAGGAGGAGACGCCGTGACCGGATACATTTACAGGCGCCGCGAATGGTCGAAGTACTGTGTGGTCGCTCTGGTCGCCGGATTCGCGCTGTATGTGACGCTGGGATTTTTCCTTCTGGAGGTCCTGGGCGAGTCGCTGGCGGCGGAAATCCGTTTGCGCCTGGTCTTCGCCGTTTGTATCATTCTGGTCGCCCTCGTGACTTTTGGAGGCACCCGCATCATCCTCACGGAATCGGAGCTGAAGGTGTGGGCGGGCTTTCTCTTCAGACGGCGAACCATCCGTTATGACGCGATAAAGAGCATCAGCAGGACGCGTATTGGCTCCGAAAGGATTTTCAGCGGCATCGCGCCGACGAACAGGGCCTTTTTCTTTGGTCGGGAATCCCTTTACGCCACGGACAGCGGGCCGGGATTTCGAATCGAGCTGAAAAACGGAAAGTCCTGCGTCATCCAGAGCCACGACAGAGAAAAAATTCTGAGCGAGATGAAGAGGGTCTGCCCCTCCCTGGTCATAGAGGCCGACGAGACGAATTAGCGGGTTTCGGCCGGCCCGAATGCACCCCCGAAGAACTTTGGCTGCCCGCGTTTCGGCGGGGCGCTGTTGTTCCCATGATATACTTTTGTACGTCATATCCTGTAACGCTCTGCTTTTTTCCTCCGAGTTTCTGTTTCATGATTTTTACCAGTCTGGTCATTGAAATTCAACCGATTGGAAGGTATGAGAATGGAATATAATATCTTTGTTGGTAATGTCAGGAACGATATTGCGAAGTTTCAGAAAAATTACCCGCCCTTTGTAAGGTTTGACGCGCAGGCAGACTTGTAACCGAAATCAGTGCCGCATTACACGTGTGTGGAGGTGGAAATTGTGTTCAGGAATACGCTGGATCGTTTTCTGGAATGGATGTCTTCCATTTTCTTTGCCGGGCTCATTGCCGTTGTGCTTTTGCAGGTTTACGCAAGGATGTTTCTGCCCAAATCTCCCCACTGGACGGAGGAGGCCTCCCGTTTCCTGATGCTTTACATGGTGGCCTTCGCCGCGGGGCTGGCCGCGAAAGAACGGGCCTACGTCAACGTGGACGTGTTCATCAATTTCACCAGAGGTCGTCTGAGAACCCTGATCCAGCTCGTCATCGACCTTCTGACCATCGCCCTGATGGTGGCCACGGTCTGGTATGGCTGGAAAAACGCCCTCGTGGGGAGAATTCAAACCTCGGCATCCTTGGAGATCCCCATGCACTGGATCTTCGCCAGCATGGTTCTCCACTCCGGAAGTATTCTGCTCTATACGGTTATGCTCGTGGTCGAAGACCTCAAATCTCTGGCAAAGGGAGAAGTGAATCATGGTAACGCTGCTGTTTCTTAGCTTCGTGGTATTTCTGTTCATGGGCATTCCCGTGGCCTTTTCTCTGGGTCTGTCCTCCCTTCTCTATCTGATGGGAGCGGGGATTCCCCTCTCTGTGATTCCCCAGCGCATGTTCGCGGGAATCAACTCCTTTACGCTGCTGTGCGTACCGGGTTTCATTCTGGCGGGGAACCTGATGAACCAGGGGGGCATCTCCGACCGCATCGTGCGTTTTTCCAACGCGCTGGTGGGGCACATTCGCGGAGGGCTGGCCCTGGCCAACGTGGTGGACTCCATGGTGTTCGCGGGGGTGTCCGGGACGGCCGTGGCGGACGTGTCCAGTCTGGGGGCCATTTTGATACCGGCCATGCACAGAGACGGTTACGACATGGATTTTTCCTGTGCCGTCACGGCTTCTTCCTCCTGTCTGGGTCCCATCATCCCGCCCTCGATGCCCATGATCATCGCGGGGACGCTGACGGGGCTTTCCGTGGGCAAGCTCTTTCTGGCGGGAGCCATTCCGGGCCTGCTGATCGGCGGGTTCATGATGGTGATAACCTACTGGATTGCGGTGAAACGGGGTTATCCCAAGTATCCCAAACCGACCTGGAGGGTTTTCCTGCGGGAATTTTTCGGGGGCATTTGGGCTATCTTCATGATCGTCATCATCTTTGCCGGAATTCTCAGCGGATGGTTCAGCCCCACGGAGGCCTCGGTCGTTGCCTGCGTCTACGCGCTCTTCGTGGGACTGGTCATTTACAGAGACCTTCACATTAAGGACGTTCCGCGGGTTTTGAAGGAGTCCGCGATTATGTCGGCGTCGATCATCACGCTGGTGGCCTTTGCCAACGTGTTCGGGTGGATTCTGGCCAGCGAGCAGATCCCTCAGCTCATCGCCAAAACGATGCTCTCGCTTACCCGCAACAAAGTTCTGATTATCCTGATTATCAACATCTTCCTGCTTTTCGTGGGGATGTTCATGGAGACGATCGCGGCGCTGATGACGCTGTTTCCGACGCTTCTGGCCGTGCTGACCCAGGTGGGGGTGGACCCCATCCAGTCGGCGATGATCTGCGTGCTGAACCTGGTCATCGGCCTGATCACTCCGCCGGTGGGGGTGTGTCTTTTCGTGGCCTCCAGCATCGGAAAAATTTCCATCAGCAAAATCGTGGGGGCCAACATGCCCTATCTGATCGTCTGCCTCATTGTTCTGTTGATGGTGTCCTACATTCCCGCGCTTTCCACCTGGCTTCCGACGCTGCTGATGCACTGATACCAATGGGCAATTGCGGCTTTTGCCAAATGATTTAATAATTTTGAGAGGTGTGGTTTTGCATGGATTTTGACGACAAGCATGAAAATTCTCAGGGAAAGGAGGCAGCGTCCCAACCCCTGGAGGACGAGGTTTCGAAGGAAGCCATTGCCAGAGCCATGGAAGGCAAACTGACGAAGCAGCAGCGGGAGCTCATCGAAAAACTCGACAAGGAATCCGCGACGCGTTCTTTGGACAGCGCTTTCGTCGCGAAGCTTTTCTACGTGGCCTGCATCGCGGTCACCCTGTACCATTTCATCACCTCCTTCCTGGGAACGCCGGTGGTGCTCAAGCATCGTTCGCTGCACGTGGGCATGATGCTGATTTTGGGGTTCATCATGTATCCCTTCAGCGGCAAAAGCGGGAAAAAAGTGACATGGTTCGACTGGATTCTGATTCTTCTGTCGGCGGCGGTGCCCCTGTATGTATGGGTGGATTACCTCGGCATCATCAGCCGGGCGGGAAACCCGAACACTCCCGATCTCATCGTGGCCACGCTGCTGGTTCTGCTGGTGCTGGAAGGCTCCCGGCGCATGACCGGCTGGGCCCTGCCCATCCTGAGCATCGTCTTCATAGCCTACGGGCTTTGCGGTCCCCGCGGACTGTGGCACATCAGCCTTCCCGGCCTGTTCGGGCATCGGGGATACTCCTGGCTTCAGCTCTCCAATCAGTTCTTCGCCAACACGGAGGGGATTTACGGTTCATCGGTGAGCGTGGCGGCCAGCTATATCTATCTGTTCATCCTGTTCGGAGCGGTGATGGGAAAGTCGGGGATGGGGGCGTTTTTCAACGACGTTGCCATGGCTCTGGCGGGTCACACCAAGGGCGGACCGGCCAAGGTGTCCGTGGTGGCTTCCGGCTTTTTGGGGTCCATCAACGGCTCGGCCGTGGCCAACGTGGTTACGACGGGAGCTTTCACCATTCCTTTGATGAAAAAAATGGGGTACAGCAAAGAGTTTGCCGGCGCGGTGGAGGCCTCGGCCTCGGTGGGCGGTCAGCTGCTGCCCCCCGTCATGGGAGCGGCGGCTTTCATCATGGCCGAAATTCTCAGCGTTCCCTACTCGGTGATCATCGTGCACGCGGCCATCCCTGCGCTGATCTACTATCTGGGCATCATCATCCAGGTCCATCTGCGAGCCTGTAAAAACGACCTTCACGGTCTGCCCCGGGAGCAACTGCCCCGCATCGGCGCCGTTCTCAGGGACAAGGGCCATCTGCTGGTTCCCATCGTGCTTCTTCTCTATCTGCTTCTCTTTTCCGGGACGACGGTGGTGTTTTCAGCCGTCATAACCATTGCGGCCACAGTGGTTATCGCCTGCATCAGAAAAGCCACGCGAATGAGCTTCAGGGACATATGCGACTCCTTCGCGGAGGGCGCCAGGGCCACGGTTCCGGTGGCGATGGCCTGCGCCTGCGTGGGAATCATCATCGGCGTCACCTCCAAAACGGGATTTGGCCTCACCATGGCCAACACGATCATCACTTTGGGCAGTCAGAGCCTGATTCTCACGCTGATTTTCACGATGATCACCTGCATGATTCTGGGTATGGGGGTTCCCTCCATCCCGGCCTACATCATCACGGCGACCATCGCGGCTCCGGCGCTGGCGAAACTGGGGATTCCGCCCATTTCGGCGCACATGTTCTCCTTCTACTTCGCCATGTTCGCGAATCTGACGCCGCCTGTGGCGCTGGCGGCTTTTGCGGCGGCGGGCCTGTCGGGGGGAGATCCCATGAAAACGGGTGTCGCCTCGGTGAAACTGGCGATAGGCGGTTTTATCGTCCCCTATATGTTTATTTACTGTCCGGAGCTGCTGCTGATCAATACGTCGCTTTTGGGTGGTTTGAGGGTGGCGGCGGGAGCCTGCATCGGCGTGTTCATGATCGCCGCGGCGGTGGAGGGGTATCTCTTTACGACGATAAACCCGCTTCTGCGAATTGTCGTCTTTGGAGGAGCCCTGTGCCTCATCGACAGCGGAATGAGCACAGACCTCATCGGCCTCGCGATTTTCGTCGCGCTCTTCCTCATCCAGCGGTATCTGGCAAAAAGAGAAAAGAGCCGATCTGCTGCCGCAAAATAGAGTTATTGACGTTTTTTTCGTAAATTTTTGTTTTGGCGGCATCGAACGCGATCTCCTCGTTTCGAAAGAAATTTCGACGGGGAGATCGCTTTTTTCATTGTTTTTTCATTTCATGGTTTGCATTGTTTTTTGTCGCATTTTTGTCGCATGGTCAAAGAATATTTAATTCATACGTTATAATAAAAAAATATAGCTGAAAAAGAGCGCAGTTCGAAAGCGGCAGAGCGGGGGTTGTTTCATGAGGGAAGAGGTGTTTGTTTACGTCGGCACATACACTCAGCCGGTTCTTTTCGGAACGGGAAACGTTCTGGTGGGAAAAGGCGAGGGTATCTATTGCTATAAAATGGATTCTGAAACAGGGGAGCTGACGTATCTGTTTGTGACGGAGAACGTGCCCAATCCATCTTATCTCACTCTTTCGTCCTGCGGAAGTTTTTTGTATTGCGTAAACGAACTGAAAGAATATGAAGGCCTTGCCTCGGGAGCGGCCAGCGCTTTTGCCGTGGAAGAGGGCGGGCAGCTCCGTTTTTTGAACAGCCGCGCCACAGGGGGAACCGATCCCTGTTACATCAGCGTCAACACGAAAAATACTCATGTGGCCGTTTCGAATTTCATGAGCGGCAGCGTCTGCGTTTTCCCCGTCGAAAAAGACGGAAGCCTGGGGGAGCGCGTTTTTTTCGCCCAGCACGAGGGAAAAAGCCTTCATCCATTGCGGCAGCAGGGTCCCCATGCCCATTCCGCGGTTTTCGACCGGGAGGAAAAATACGCTTTTGTTCCGGATCTGGGCATCGATAAAATCGTGGTCTATGAAACGGATTTTTCGGGCGCAGGCCTGAAAAAGGGGCCGCCTCCCGTGTCCGTAACGGCCGGAGCCGGGCCGCGGCATTGCGTATTTCACCCATCCGGACGGTATTGTTACGTGATCAACGAGCTGGAACTCTCGGTGAGCGCTTTCGAGTACGACGGAAAGGGTTTTCTCATCCATCGTCAGACGGTCTCTCTGGTGCCCGACGGCGTGGACCGGAGCGGAAGCATTGGAGCGGACATCGGTATTTTACCGAACGGGAAATATCTCTATGCGTCCGTGCGGGGACTCGATACCCTGTCCATCCTGGAAATCACCTCCGAAGGGTTCCTGTCTCTCAGAGAAAACGTCTCCAGTCGGGGGAAAACCCCAAGGAGCTTTGCCATCACTGCGGAGGGCAGCTATCTTCTGGTGGCCAACCAGGACACGAATAATCTCGTGGTTTTCAGAATAGATTCCCAATGGGGCAGCCTGGATGAGGTCTTCGAAACGCATATTCCCACACCCGTCTGCGTTCGGCCTTTCCTGAGAAGGTGAGTGATGTTTCCGAAAAAATACGTACGTATAGTATACTAATACAGATCATGACTATTATGTATGATGGATATGTTCTGAACTTTGGAAAACAGCTTTCACTAAATTATTGGAGGGCTGACCTCTGCTGTAACAGTAACTTATCCCCAACTCGTGGGGCCAAAGCTTGCTGAAAAAACTCAATAGCCATGTTTGGAAATTAACATTATTTATATCTCTGTCAATATATTCGGAAATTGGAAGCTGGCAGGTTCACGTTTACGGAGAGTTGGAGAAACAGCCTGTATGTCGCGGAAGATTATTTGGGCATGAGAGCGATTTTGAGAGGTGAATTTGCGACATGGTGGCTTGCGGGGGTGGGATCATCTGATAAAATGACCCCACAGTCAGGCAGGTTGGTGTCGGGTGGAGGGAAAGAGATATGGCAGGTGAGAAAAAAAGTTATTACGAAATTTTGGGTGTAGACCCCAGGATTTCGCCCAGAGATCTGAAAAATCATTTCAGAAAAATCATTAAACAGTATCACCCTGACCTTCACCCGGGAGAGGGTTTTGAAGAGCAATACAGATCTGTGCTGGAGGCTTATGACGTACTGAGCACGCCGGCGAAGCGGTTTGATTACGACCACACTCATGGTTTCGCGGCGAATTCACCCATTTATGACGCTTCCGTTCACTCGGAGCCCCAGAGCGTTTCCCATGAGAAGCAGACGCCGCCGCCCCCTCAGCCGCCGAAGAAGGCAGCGGAGCCCATGGATCCTCAGGAGCTTTTCCGTAGAATCCGCGAGGCGCAGAAGCAAAAGGCCGAGAGCTATACGATGAAAGACTATCTCCTGCGGGAAAAACTGATCGGGACGGTCTTTCTGTGTTGTCTTGCCATCGCCGTGTTTTCTACCATAAGTGAAATGTTTCTGGCCTCGGCCGCCCGGGTGCCTTCGCCGTTCAGGGTCATCAGTCAGTTCGGGTTTACCTCGGGACTACTGACGCTTGGCCTGTGGATTGTCTTTTTTATATTGCGTTTTATGATGATGAACGCCCGCAGAAAACCGGGGAAAGCCTTTTTTTGGATGTATGCCCTGTTCAGCGCGATGATCTGCGTCTTTCTGCTGAAGTGGCTCAATGGAGGCAACGACTACGGCAGCGGTCTCCTGAACTTTCTTCTGGACGCGGGGATTTTCTGGGTGCTGTTCGCCTGGTCCTCCTCCACCCTGGAGATGGACCGGGACATAAGATGACAAAACGCCGAGTCTCACTGATACTCACTTAAACAATCGTTCCTGAAAGAAATCAAAAAGCGGGATTTCCTTTTATTATAACCAGCCATGGCAAACCCCAGGTGATTGTCCAGGCGATTGCCTCCGAATATTCGAAGAAACCGGCGGCTCGAACAGGCTTTCTTAAAGATGAACTCAAGGGATTTCAGGTTCCGTATGATTTTATACCAATTTGAAATAAAAGGCCTAAAGTTAGAATAGCTAAAAGCAGTGATATTCAAACATTAGCTTCTTCATTAACGCTCGGTTGAAAGCAAATTGGTATTAACAACATAATGGCGAATGAGATTATTGCTCTGTTTGAAAGTAAATAAACCGATAAATTAAAGCCGCCTCCGGCGTAAACCCGGGGGCGGCTCAATACTCGCTGAATTATTTTCTACTTGGCGATTCCGGCTTCCTTCATGACCGCGCCCAGCTGCGTGTCGGCCTCCACCATAAACTCTCCCCATTCCTTCGCCGGCAGGTACTTCACTCCAAGGC